>NZ_JADPKE010000103.1:0-1408 GCF_023073795.1 Bradyrhizobium sp. 159
TGATGTGGTGGAACGGCCCGCTCCAACAGCATCAAAGTGCTAGAACGTGGTCGTTGTTCGAACGCCACAAAGGAAGGACCGTTCCGTGAAACAGGTTAGCACCATCGGGTTAGATTTGGCCAAGAACGTTTTCCAGGTTCACGGCGCGGATGCGGAGGGCTCGCCCGTGTTCAACAGGAAATTGCGGCGCAGCGAGGTTCTGCGCTTCTTCGAAAAACTGCCACCATGCCTGGTGGGGATGGAAGCCTGCGGTAGCGCCCACTATTGGGCGCGCGAGATCGCAGCTCTCGGTCATGAGGTGCGGCTCATTCCGCCGGCTTATGTCAAACCCTTCGTAAAGCGAGGCAAAACGGATGCGGCGGACGCAGAGGCCATCAGCGAAGCGGTGACCCGAAAGACCATGCGCTTCGTACCGATTAAGACGGCTGAGCAACAGGCTGCCGCGATGGTGCTGAAGACCCGCGCTCTTCTGGTGCGGCAGCGAACGCAGGCGGTCAACGCGTTGCGCGCGCATCTGGCAGAATTGGGGATCATCGCCACCGCCGGCCTGGCAAAAGTTGAGACGCTGGTCGCAATCATACGGGATCAGACAGATGCTCGCCTGCCCGCAGCAGCGCGCTTCGCGCTGAAGGCTATTGCCGACGAGATTGAAGCGTCAGCCGACCAGATCGAGAGGCTCGAGCGCGCGATTGTCGTGGAGACAAAGCACGACGAGGACATGCGTCGGTTGACCACGATCCCTGGCGTCGGCGCCATCACGGCGGCGACCATCAAGGCGCTCGTGCCGGATCCCGGCGGGTTCAAGTCGGCTCGCCACTTTGCCGCCTGGCTGGGATTGACGCCGCGGCCTCATTCAAGCGGAGGCAAAGAGCGACTGGGAGGAATATCGAAGATGGGAAATCCGGAACTCCGCTCTCTCCTCGTTGTCGGGGCGACGGCCGTCTTGCGGGTTGTCCGAAACGACGCTCGGGCGCGGCCGTGGCTGAAGGCGCTTCTCGCCAGACGGCCCTTCAAGGTTGCCGCGGTCGCGCAGGCCAACAAGACGGCGCGGATCATCTGGGCGCTTCTGAACAAGGGTGGGACGTACCGACGTCCCGACCCGCTGACTGCCGCGGCCGCCGTCTGATGGACGCAGTGACCGCCAAAGCGATCTGACCGGCGCAGGCCGGCAGAGGCAAGGTGCAACAACAGCCGATGAACCCATGGGACGACATCCCGAAACGAGTGAAGCTACTGCCCCCAATGCGCTCAAACGCGTAAACTTGATTTAGCTCCTCGTTCCGCGGATCTCATCGAGGCCAGCGGCCATGTGCCGCGCGCAAAGGCCGGACATATGACCGCACCGTTCCAATGTGTGAGATCGACTGCAAAAGCTCTTGCCACGCGGGCCGTTCCACATATGGGGGCA
>NZ_JADPKE010000069.1:0-8782 GCF_023073795.1 Bradyrhizobium sp. 159
CGAATCGGTGCCAGACAAGGAATCACGGTCGATTCCTGCGATGCAATAGTTGGTGCGCTCCCTCAGCCCCCTCGGCTAAATGTGGGTAATTGAAAGCCGGTGAGGGCCGCGGGATGATCGCGCGGTGCGGTGGCCCTATCAGGCCGCAGACTGAACAGGGCTGTTCTTCCATTCCCAAGGCAGCAGCTCATTGAGCCGACCTTGCGGGTGCTGGCGATGCGGGCCAAGACGTCCGCCAGCCGGACTTGCGGATCGATGTCGTTGAGCTTTGCCGTCATGATCGGCGTCGCCATGATGGCGACGCGGTCAGCGCCGCGTTCTGAGCCGGCGAACAGCCAGGACTTGCAGCCGAGAGCAAAGCCGCGCAACGCGCGCTTCGCCGCATTGTTTGTCAGGCAGATCCGCCCTTCATTGACGAAGCGAGTGAACCGATCCCGGCGGCGCGGCATGTAGTCGACTGGCTTCGTGACCGATGAGGAGTTCGATAGCCGAGCACGCTGCTCGCGCAGCCACGCTTCCAGCACCGCCAGCAGCGGGCAGCCAAGCGCCATCATCAGAATGAGCGCGCCAAGTCCATTCTCCGGAGCATCGACCAGCACCTCACGACGGACCTGGCGCTGGCCGAGACGTGGCAGCTTCTCAAAGCGCAGTTTAGCAGCGAGCGGGCGGAAGTGTTCTGGGACCGGCCTGCGCGACAGCGGAGTTCGTATGCATCGTCGGCGCTGAGATGCGGCTTCCTAGATAGAGGCAAGGTTCGCTGACGAGAGCTTTTCCTTCGTCGACCGGACCAGTTTTGCGCTCGTGGAGCGCTTGGGGATCACCCTAGTAGCAACGTTCAACCCGAACTTCGAAGTCTACCGGCCCCGCCGCGGTCGCAAGCGGCCCTTCCAGATCGTTACCGAAGGGCATAGCGAAGTCTTCATTGCGCTCGGACAAGCTTTTCTTTGAACGCCGGCCGGTTCACTTGAGCCAAGACGGCGAGCGCCAGACGGTCTGCCCCTACATCCTGGGCCCCGCCGCTGGCGAGGAGCGCGCATTCACGCTCCTGTAGAGGCAAGTTCGAGCACAAAGCGTTCGGCCCAAGCCACGTGGATCTACCCTTAGGTTGTTGATGATCGAGCAGGTTCGTCTCGCGGACAGCCCTGGATCGAGCAAGACTATCCGGGACCGGTGCAAAGATGTGCAGGTGCACTTGGAGGCGACGGGACTAGCACAGCTCAAGGGACAGCTCGGTTGAGGGTCTGAACGGAGACGTCGGCTCATCCCGTCTCAAAGAGCAGCTCTAAAGAAGATTATCTGATTTCACGCCCAGCCGAAAGACCGCATATTAGCCGGAGCGCGGCACTAACAATTCGGCCCTGTGCGATCTTGCCGGTGGTGAAGGCATGGTCAGCAACGATGGCACCTCGCCCTTGGCTCCACCGGCTCCGCTGCCGTCGGGACCGCGTTGTTCGTCGGCTTCACAGCTACTATGGCAGAGTCTGACTTCTCGCGACCGTGCATCATCGGCTACGGCTCCTCGCTTTCCCGATGCGGACCGACGGCTGTTGCCGAGCGGTCGATCGCGAGATCTCCCGGTTCTCGTGCAAGGAGCGTCTGCACATGCCAGGGTCTCTGACCACGCCGGGTCGTCCTGGCGCTCGCGATGACGCGCCTGGATGTGTTGCCTTCCGCTATTTGCACGGCGTCGGCACCCGGAATAGGACTCTTTCGCGGCTCGATGGCTGGCCTATGCGCCCCCCTTGTCAACGCTTCGCCGAAACCCTCGCGGGCAACTGCGCATGACTCGGGGCCGATGTGGATCGCTACTCCTTCATCGTAAGAGACTTGCACTCTCTACTCCTTGCCGGTCTCCCGGCGCTTCGCAAATCTGGTCCGCCATGCCTCACTGAGCGGACCTCGATGAGGTGCGATGGGCCACAAGCTGCCTCGTGCACCGACAGCAACAACTCCCCTGATCGATCACCTCGTCGGCGCGGGCGAGCAGCATCGGCGAGACAGTGAAGCCCAGCGCCTTCGCGGCCTTCAGATGACCAACTCGAATTTGGTCGGCTGCGTAACCGGCCAGTCGGCGGCCTTGGCGCCCTGAAGAATTTTGCCGGTATAAAGTCCAACCTGCCGGTACGCGTCGGCCAAGCTGATCCCGTAGCTCATCAGGCCGCCGGCCACGGCAAACTCTCGGAACTCGTAGATTGCGGGAACGGCGCAGCGCGCTGCCAGTGTGACAATCTGCTGGCGGTGAGCGTTGAAGAACGGATCGGCCGCGACAAGAATAGCGTCGGCATGGTGCTCGGCCAGCATCGCGAAGGCCCTGTCAAGTTCCGGCTCATTGTGTGCCCTTAGAACGTGAATCTTCCGCGCGAGGGTTTGCGCAGCCGTCTTCGCCTCCGTCAACTGGCTGTCGGCGCCGGGGGTGCCCGGATTGACCAGCATGGCGATGGTCGCGGCGTTTGGCACCAGTTCGTGCAGCAGGTCCAGCCGCTTGGCTTCCAAAGAGTTGTCATCACATAAACGCCGGCGGCGTTTCCGCCGGGTCGGTTTAGCCTGACAACGAGGCCCAGCTCGACAGGATCAGTGGCTGAGGAAAACACGGTCGGAATTGTGGTGGTCGCAGCCTTTGCGGCTAGCGCCGAGGCGCCACCGCCGGTCGCTACAATCACCGCAACCTGCCGCCGGACCAGATCGGCAGCCAGCGCGGGCAAGGATCATTGTGATTCTCGGCCCAGCGATATTCGATCACGAGGTTGTGGCCTTCGATAAAGCCGGCTTCCTTCAGACCCTCGCGGAACGCGGCTACGGGGTGGGCGATCGCAGCACGCGACAAGTTGTTGAGGAATCCAATGACCGGTGTGGCCGGCTGCTGCGCGCGTATCGAGAGCGGCGCGACAACGATGGCCGCTCCTATCAAACTTATAAAACACCGGCGCCCAATCATGATCGCTCCGATCGTGTCATTTTCCGATTTCGGCAGCGCGCGGCTTGCCATCATAGCCGCTGAGATGATGGTATCGAAAGGTTGGTGATGTCTGGTCCAGGTCAAAAGCGTTGATCAAGAGCGGGTGAGCAATTTCCGGTCCACGTTCAGGAGCTAACTATCTCGCCGCTAACGTGCGGTTCGGCTAGGGCCAAAGACGGAAGCTCGGCCTGATGCGCGGGGCCGAGGCTCCTTGCTCAATAGAGCACCGAGGGCAGATAAAAGCCCTTAGGCTCGTTGTAGAGGCCGGTCGTCATTAGGGTCATCTGGTGCACTAGTCGGAGGCCATTTTGCAGACACCAGCGGAATAGTTCGCTATTTCGGGTCGGCACCAAAAAGCCGCCGCCGGGAAAGCCCGGAGCAGATCCGATCAGAGCCTTCAGACCTTCGTTGCTCTCGGCGACGGCATGGGCGAAGAACCCGACATCCGTCGCGTAGGCAGTGATCTGGCCGAGATGCACGACGACCCGCGCCGTTCCCGCATTAATCGCGTCATCGAGTTCGCCGCCACGATCATGACCGTGAACCCGATGACATAACAAGTTGCAGGCCACGAGATCGGTCGCGCCGGCCGGACGCACGTCGTACCCCGGCAAGCTGACGCCCAGCGGCGCCCCGTTCATTTTCGAGATCGTCTCGCGGGTGTCAAAGCCGAGCTTGGCGTACAAACACAAAGAACGATTGTGAAATGCGGATTGCAGCAGCCTCACCCCGGCCGCATGCCGATCGCGCGCGCGGTCGCGTGCAGCCTGCATCAATTGGCGCCCAATCGTCGCGTTCTGTGAGGCCGGATCAACTGTGATCGGCCCGAGTCCGGCAATCGGTCCGCGTTCATCGAGAAAGTTGCTGCCGACAACCCTTCCGTCCTTTTCGGCGACAAGCGAGTAGAACCCCGGGTTGGACAGCAGCATCATCAGGACCTGCGTGGCCACCTCCACCGACGGAAAATCCCACGGGAAATTGTGCTCGTCGTCAATCGCCCTGAACGCTTCGAAGCAGATTTTGCCGCAAACGGTGGCATCCGACGGCGCGCCTGGTCGCAGCACGATGCTCATTCGTCCCTCCCCTGCGAATTGCTCTGACGCCTTATCCGAGCCAACAGTTCCGGGGATTTCAAGCTGCAGCTTATTGCTCTCAGCGTAGATTATCCAGAGCTTCGCTGCCTATGCGCCTCGGTCTTCTTCAGAGTACCCAAGAAGGAGTTCCTCCGAATTGTGGTCTACTGTCCGGGTCGGGTCAAAGGCAGCCCTCGGCAGCTTGCAAGACCCTTGGTCGGCTCACCTCCCGGAAGCGGCCGTCGCGGGGTCGCAGCTGCGGGGCTACTTTCTAGCTCGGCATCGAAGTGGATGATGCTTTGGCGATAGCAGAACGGTTGATATCTCAGGGTCAATCGCACCGAAGCGGACTGCCCCGCGTCAGGTCCGTTTAGTTTCCTTGGATGCGATGGCGGGCGTGCTGGATGGGCGTCAATCGTGTGCACGCCGAATAGCAGAGCGCGTCTGGTTTGGTCCAATTTGGAACAAAGGAGATTGGTCCAGGTAATGGTTCCATGGTAATGCGTACAGCGGGCCAAGCAATGGTCACAAAGATTCAGCGAATGCTCAAACGTTTGCCGACGTATGTAGCCGACATCAAGGAAAATCCCCGATGGCTGCCGATGTTTGCACTGGGGCGCGTGATGCTGTTCCGCAACCTCGCATGGAAGTTTACCGCTCCGCCGGAACACATCGATCTCACGAACACGCTTTTCCCGGAACTTAGCGCCGAGCATGTGACGGAGCAGTTGCGGCGAGACGGGCTATTTCAGGGCGTCAGCCTTCCGGCAAACATTACGTCGCAGATCTCTTCCTTTGCCCGACGCACGCCCTGTTTCGGCAATTTCGACCGCAAAATTGAGCTGGTCGCCGAGGAACATCGCCCGATCGAGCTTGCGACCGGGAAGGCCATTGTCACAGGTCACTTCTTCGAACGCGTGCTGGATTGCGAAGCGGCCTGCCGCGTCCAGCAGGATCCGCTATTGTTGCAGATCGCCCAGAACTATCTGGGAGGCGAGGCGCGCGTCACCGCGACGCGGCTCTGGTGGAGCTTTCCGAGCAAGAACGCGAAAGACTACGACCTCCATCTAGCCTCACAGGACCGGTTTCATTTTGATCTCGATGATTGGAGGATGATCAAGTCCTTCTTCTACATCGAAGCGGTAGACGAAAATTCGGGCCCGCATGTCTATGTCGTGGGCAGCCACAGGCAGCGCCTTCTGCGACACCAGTTCACCCTTATGGTCGGCCACCCCTCCGAGGAAATCGAGCGGACCTATGGTCGCGAAGCAATCGTGAAACTGACGGGGCCTGAAGGCTTCGGCTTTGTCGAGGATCCCTTCGGATTCCATATGGGTTCGCTGGCCAAACGCGCGCCGCGCCTCATCTTGGAAATCAGCTTCGGCGTCAGCGAAAAGCTGCACCGCCGTTTCTATGGTGAGCCAGTGATTCATTAGCTCCCAGTTGGCGGTTACGATGTGCGCCGACCCGGCGACGGCGATTAAGCAATTCCTTCGGCTACGGACGACCGAGTTTCACCGCGCGGGCAACGCGCAGTGGGGTGCCCCAGCTCGATCATAGACCGAGAGGGGCCGCCCCCAGAGGTTGGACCTTCAAGCCTTGAAGAAGGTCGCAAGATAGAACACGGCAGCCAAGACGATGGTGATACCGATGACTGTAAAGGCGGCCTGTCTGGTTGAAACGTCGCGCATATCAACGCCTCCTTCAGTTGGACACGCCTAGCACCGTCAAGGACCGCTTGTTGTTGCCCGGCGTTTGAAACTCGATGGCTTGGCCAACCGACAGGCCGATCAACGCAGCTCCAACCGGCGTGAGAACCGAGACGCGCTTCAGCGTTATGTCCGCTTCGTGGGGATAAACCAATACCACGTCCCGGACTTCACGGTCTTGTCATCGCAGTACCGGACCTGCGAGCCCATGCGGACTACGCCGCGCAGATCGGAATTGTCCGCCACCACGCTTGCACGCTCTATCTCCTGTGCAAGGAAATGGGCCACGCGCGGGAAGAGCACCGCGCTCGAACTGGCCAGAGCGTTGAGACGCCTCGCCTCATCCTCTATCACAGCGATGGGCGGCAACACGATTTCAGGTTTGCCTTTGCGATTAGTCTTGCTCATTACCTTCTCTCCTTTCCTAAGCGGCCGATGGTCCCGGATCATTGTCATCAAAGAGCTTCTTGCCCTTGACCTCCGGATTGCTAAACAGAACCCTGACAACATCATTCGGATCACCTCGGCTGAAAGTTCGATCTTGACGACGTTGGTGCGCCCAGCGGTGAAGAAGGGAATTTCGCTTCCGACCTTCAGCCCGACCAACGCTGCACCCAACGGCGACATCACGGGGATTTGGGTTCGCTCGGACGTGTAGTCTTCGGAGTACACCAGTTGCCTTGTCTCGCGGGGGAAGCCCCAAGTGATCCAGAACGTCACCCACGAACCCATGGTAACGATGCTGTCCAATCTGGCTGCGCGATCAGGGACGACTTCCGCACGGTTGATCTCACGCAACAGAAAACGTGCGTCCACGTCGCCTTGATCCGCGCCCGCCTGCGCGAGCCGTTCCAAGCGGCGATGGTCAGACGCCGGAAGAGTCACGTTCGGGAAAAAGGGTTTGTTCACGACATGCCTCCTTGTTTGGGCTTCTCCTCGCGCAAGAGCCACACACCAAATCTGTTTGATGAAGGAAGGGGATAATCCGGAGGGCACCAACTACCGTCCGGCTAAGCTCCTGCTTGGAGCCGTCCGGCGTGCAGGCAACGCCGCGCAATGCGCGGATCGATGTCGAGGACGTGGATCATGTCGCGGCCACCATAGGACCTTCCGCTGTCCATGTAACGCGACTATAGAGCACACACGTCGGGAGAGAGTTGTAAGGATTAGTGATGTCCGTTTGGATCACATGCTGGAGTGAAGAGACTTCACGAATCCGCTCTCCACCTGAAAGCAGACGGTCGTTGGATGGTCGGGCGAGGCAGCTACGGATGACGCTCGGCGCATAATCTGCGCCACAGAGTAGTTCCGACCTACCCAAAAAATCACCCCAAATTGATGACGCTGTTCCGTTGTATGCTGCTCTGCACGCTCGGGAACGCCGCTTGTTAAAAATCATTGATTCGTTGTTTTTTGTCAGTGAGTGGAGTTGATCATGCGTCTTCTGTTTGCAAGAATCGCGATCGCGTCCTTATCTGCTTGCTTGCAGTCTCCGTATGCTTCAGCACAAAACTTCGACGATAGATGGTCTATTATTCCGAAGGCACATGCTGAACCTGCTCCTGAAGAGAAGGAGCAAAAACAAAGTCCTCCTGAGGATATTCAGGCAGGGCCACTATGGACGCGGACGCCAGACGATCTCCGGCCTTCCAAATCGTTCAATAAAGCCTTCACCGGAAAAGCGTCCTTCTATTCTTATACAAAGGGTAAAACAGCGAGCGGGTCGCTCTACAATCGCGATGAAATGACGGCGGCCCATCGAAGTCTTCCCTTCGGAACTCGGGTTCGCGTCACCGACATTGCGAGTAGCAGGTCGGTCATAGTTCGGATTGCAGACCGCGGACCGTGGATTCGCGACCGCGTGCTGGACCTCTCCCTTGGCGCTGCACGCGGCTTAGGAATTACTGATCGAGGTGTGGCACAAGTTCGAGTAGAGGTCCTTTAGGTAAGCGCCGCGCTCTATGTGGCAACAGTCGTGTGCGGCTGTCAGTGGGCGATTCGCCTCGGCAGCTGACGCGGGCAGAACGCTGTGCTGACAGGATAGGGCGCCTTTGCCGACAGCCACTTCGTGCTGAGGCGGAAGCACTGTGGCCGCTTCGTGCTGAAACGGCTGCAGTTGTTAACCGCGTTGGTTGCGTGAGCTTCGAACACGATCGCCTTAAAGCCGATCGTCATTGAAGGCGTGACGCTTCAGGATGTCGGCGAACGCCCACAGTCTTTCTTCGTCGAATGTCTCTTTTGGGGTCATTGGCGTCAATCAGGTTTGACCGTGACTACGGCCGGTTTACCCCAAAGAGCCGACGCAAAAACGGAGATGGGATGTCCGACGCTAGGGGCCACTTGGTAACATCACTGGCTTCCGAACTGAGGCTCCATCAATAGGATTACAACTGCCCGACCTGTTCGCGCAAATGGGTGAGGTTCCGGGTAAGCGCCGCCAGCTTGTGCTCGAAATCATCCTTGATCGGTCCGGCCGGGAGTCGGTCGCGAATTTTGTCGGCGCTCTTCACGGCTGCCTCGAGATGGCCGACGGCGGTCCACAGCCTCGCTTTCGTGAGTCTGTCCAGTTCCTCCGCAAGAGCGCGCTCACCGTCATGGATCTCGAACGGCAATAGCGGCCGACCAGCTTGCTTGAGATGAACGACCGTCCCCATGGCTATCTCCAGATCTATTTTTGGATTGCTGGCGTGATTGTTGAATATGCGGCGCTGAAAATGACTTGAAGTTGTGTGCACGTGATCCAGTAAATTTTTTGGAAAGGTTTAGGTGAAGTATTCGGGACCGCAATTGCGGGTTGCATATTTTTTGCTTAGCCCGCCTAAGATTCGAGCTGTTTGGATGTCCCTGGAGTCTGCATCCAGCAACGACCGCATCGGGCCATCACCGATAAGCTCGGAAGGAGCATCTGATTTCTGCTTCGCTTCCGATTCTGTTGAAAAAGGCAGGCTGTTGCGACGCAGAGATATCAGTGATTCAGTCTGTCTAATTGGCAGGACTGAAGATCATGATGGGGCATCGGCAAGTCGAACAGACCGCGTTGTTCT
>NZ_JADPKE010000013.1:0-8609 GCF_023073795.1 Bradyrhizobium sp. 159
TGCGCTCTTCGCGGGCCATGAAATCGGGGCAGAAAACTGGGCCATGCTGGCGTCGATAGTCGCTACCTGCAAGCTCAACAGCGTCAACCCGGCTGCCTACATCGCTGAAACACTCGAGGCGATCATCGACGGTCATCCCCATAGCAAGATCGATGATCTCATGCCGTGGCGATTCCGCAAAACGTCAACCCAGCCTCAATAGGGTCACGGCTAAGCGCTTACGAACGATCAACGCGGACCGCCGAAATTCCGCACGTCTTCAAGCAGCGCGCTGCTTTCTTATCGATGGGTCCTTGGAACTCGCTGAGTTGTCAGCTCTGTCATCTATAACGGCGCCAGCCAGATGAAGAGCACGCTTTCGTTGACTGGCCACTCGCGACCTTTGGCACCTCTTTCGCCATTTGACTGGCCCTCTGAATTGGAGCGCAAATGTTCGGAACACGCTCGCGCGATCGGTGAACTCAGCAGCCGCGGCAAATGTTCTTTAGCTTTGCGGCGGTTCGAGCTTCTTCCGCAAGGAATGGATCCTTGTCGCCTGGCGATGAGTCGAGACTGGTCTCGGCTGGCTTCCTCGTTTTTGGAGGAAAGGCCGCGTCGTAACAGGATAGGCGCGCGCTGGTGCTTTCGATCGCACGGCAGTTCGGCTCCGCCGCGAAAGCGGCTGGCGTAGCGGCGCCGATTGCCGAGGGTAGGAAAAGCGCCGCGATCCATGTGCCTGTTAGGGCCTTCTTCATGCCGAACCTCTCATTTCGATTTACTTGCCCAAGAGGGACGCTCGCCGGTCCAGGCCGGAAGAGCTTCCCATTCGGACCAACGCATCCGGCGCTCCTCGTCTCCGACCCTGACGAAAACAAAGGGCGCATCGTCCCGTCCCGTTTTCGAACCAACACAAGTTGCCGGAACCCCATAGGCATTCCTGATAATTGCTGCGTTTGCCATTTCCGACCCGTGTCTGGGGCCTGCCTTGTGTTGAGCTGCCCGGCCGCGATTGGAGGGACCTGCCGCTACAGAACGGCGGCGACAGCGATCAGCAGTAACAGGAAAATCGGCACCAATAACCATAGCGCTTGACCAGCCCGAGAATGCCGATGGCGGAGCGGAAGCCCTGTTCTGGATGCGGCCGCGAGCGCAGGATGACGTCGATCAGCGTCTCGGCATCAGGACCGACCTTGGCGGCTTCGGAACGAATGCGCTCATGGGTCCAGTCACGATAGCGGCGATGTGAGCTCGGCATGTGCTCGGGAATGGTCGTCGGGCGATGCGGCAGCATGCTGCGCAGATGCGAGGCAACGCGCTTGCCGCGGAGGAAAATCTCGACGGTCTTTTGGGTGATGCGAGCCTCGACCTCCTGATGCACGAGGTTGTGAGGAACGCTGTAGTAATGCTTGGCGATCTCGACGTGGTAATCGAGGTTGACCCGGCAGCGCTTCCACTGGGCATACTCGTACGGCTCATCCGGCAAGCGGGTCAGCGCCGGACGATCGAGCTCTTCGAACAGTTCGCGGCGACTTCGTCCCCAGCTGTGCAAAGGTCGATCGTTCAGCTCGACAAGAAGCGCGTGGATCGCCTCATTGAGGGCGGCAAGCGAGAAGAAGCGGCGGTTGCGCAAGCGCGCGAATCCATCGCCCGACGATTTGGACGCCGACTTCGACCTTGGCTTTGTCCCTTGGCCGATACGGCCGCGCCGGAACGATGGCGGTGCGGTAATGGCGGGCGAGATCGGCATAGGTCCGGTTGACCATCGGTTCGTGAAAGCAAGCCCGGGTGATGCCGCCCTCAGATTGTCGCTCACCGTCTGCCGGGCCACGCCACCGAAATAGGAGAATGCCCGAACGTGCGAGGCGATCCAGTCCGGCAGGCTCTGGCTGAAGCTGGCTTCGGCATAGGTGTAGTTCGAGGCGCCGAGCACGGCGACGAAGATCTGCATGCTGCGCACCTCGCGGCTGAGCCCGTCAACCACCTCCATGGTGTGGCCGGAATAGTCGACGAACAGCTTCTCGCCGGCGACATGGACCTGGCGCAGCGTCGGCTTGAGGCGGCCAGCCCATTCCTTGTAGCGTTCGCAGAACCACGCATAGCTGAAGCTGTCGGAGCTTGCGTCGCAATACTCCTCCCACAACAGCATCAGCGTAACGTTCCTCCGCCGCAGCTCGCGATGCGCGAGCGCCCAATCCGGATGCGGGCGCTCGTCGCTGGGCCGATCGGATGGTGGCGGATACAGGCGGTTCTCGAGCCGGACATCGTCATCCAGCTCCGGCGGCAACGGCCAGGTCAGGCCGGCGCGGCGGGTTCGGTTGAGGTACTTGCCGACCGTGCCCTGGGCCAAGCCCAGGCTGCGGGCAACGGCGCGTTGCGACATGCCGACGCTGTAGTGCAGGCGTAGAACTTCACGAATGTGGCGCATGGACAGTCTCTCGGTCGGCATCTCGATCCTCTGCGGTTAGGCAAAAGACCAAGCTACCCGGGTTGCAGACTGTCAGCGGTGCGCGCCTCCTGGTTGCCCCCGATCGCGATCGCTGGAAATAGCGATCACGATCGGCTGGAAATGGTGATCACGATGCTCTGGAATGGGTGATCACGATGGTCTGGAATCGGTGATCACGATCGGCTGGAACGCGCACCGATGCCCATCATGATCTTCAGTCCTGCCAATTAGACAGACTGAATCACTGATATCTCTGCGTCGCAACAGCCGCCTTTTTCAACAGAATCGGCCCGGTGGCGAAGTTCGGTTTGGCCCAGATATGATCTGCTGATGGGGGAGACCGGAAGTGACACGGCGCCTAACAAACCGGCGCTGTTGGCCCCGGAGCAGAAGTCGCAGACCTCCGTACTTTTCTAGGCCAACTCGGCAAGCAGGGCGGCGGCCTCTTTGACGTCCGTGGTATCGAACCCCTCGGTGAAACAGCCGTAGACCGGCGCCAGTAGGTTAAGGGCTTCGGTGTGCATGCTTTGATCGCGCCAGAGGCGGGCCGCGCTGGTGGCGGCGCGCAATTCCCAGAACCTCGCGCCCTGTTTCTGCGCCGTTTCAAGCGCGTGGTACAGCCAGCGTTCGGCATCGTGTCGATCGGACCTGGAAATTAGCGCATCCGCCATGAGGCGATACAGCTCCGCCTGATACCATCGCTCGTCGGTCCGCTTCACCAGCTCAAGAGCTTCATTTAATAAGCTCACCGCGTCGGCGCTTCGGTTCGCTCGCCTGTGCGCTTCCGCCAGAAGACCAAGATAGTAGGGCACCTTGATCTCGGCACCCGTCGTCCGCTTCGTTGCCAGACCCCACTGCATCCTGCTGATGGCAGCCTCGATAGATCCTCCTAGCTCGAGCATGGCCCATCCTCGGAAGCAGGTTCCTGATCCCACGAAGTGAGGAAAACCATGCTCGGTGGCAAGGGTCACGAGTTCCTCGGCTCGTTCCTCAAGGATCGGCCCGTCGCCGCGAAGTTGGTGAAAGGTACAATTGACGTGCAGAGCGAACGCCAACGTATAGGGCTGCGACAGCTCGCGCGCCCAAGCCAGCGCGCGTCGGCTTTGCGCCAGCGCCTGATCCGGTTGTCCCAGCACCAGAAGTGTCCAGGCGACGAAGCTCTCGCAGGTAACGCGGACGTCGTGGGGTGTCAGTTTTGGAGGTCGGTGCTCAGCCTCACTATAGAAGTGGGGCCATTGCCTCAGATGGTGGAGCGCACGATCGAATTCGGCGCGAAAGAAATGGCTGACGCCCAGACACCGGTGTGCGATCAGCTTGGCATCGCGATCATTTCGGTGTTCTGAAAGCACCGCCAACTCGTCCGCCAACTGATGGGCGGCGCAGATCTCCGCGCGATTGTGCAAGAACGAGTGGGCGCCGGCCCAGGCTCTCGCAAGCTGCGGCCCCTCCGGGGCTTCACGGCATAGCTCGCGGGCTCGGGCATACGCCTCGCCGGCCTGAGGCGATGCCCATCCCTTGGCCGCGGTTAGGGCCCCCGCGAGCGCGAGCTGAAGAGAAAGTTCGCTGGACCGTCGCTGCGGATTTTTCGGCAGGCTGGTCAGCAAGTTCAGCGCCTTGCCAAAGTGCGCCGCGGCCTCGGCCATCGTCGAACGTTGGACCGCCAAACGCCCAGCCATGTCCCAATACTCGATTGCTTTTTCCACGAGGCCGGCTACGGCACAATGCTGAGCCAAAAGCTCAGGCTGAGCCGCTACAACCTCCGGAAACCGGCGTTCCAGCGTGGTGGCGATACGGCCATGCAACTCCTGTCGTCGGCTGCGTAGCAGGGTGCTATAGGCGGCGTCCTGCACCAGTGCGTGCTTGAAGGTGTATGTGGCGTCAGGCGGTATCCCGCGCCGGAAAACCAGCTCCGCGCGTATGAGCTGCTCCAAGGCGCCCTCCAGCCGCGCTGGCGACATGTCGGCGACGGCACTGATAAGTTCGTGGGAAAACTGCCGCCCCAGCGTCGCTGCGATCTGTGCCACTTCTCGAGTTGGCGCCAATCGATCGAGCCGCGCCAGAAGCGAGGCCTGGAGCGTCGTTGGGATGGCCACTTGGTCTCCGCCATCGGTCATCCATCCGCTTTCGACGACAGACTTGGTCAGCTCCTCGATAAACAACGGCACGCCATCCGTACGATCAATGATCTGATCGGCGATCTCCTTGGGCAGTGTCTTGCCGCCGCTTACGTGCGCGATCATCTCGGCGCGGTGGCGAGGGGGCAAGCGGTTGAGACTGAGCAATGTCACATGCGGACGGCCGGCCCAGGGCGGCGTGAACTCGGGTCGAAATGTGAGAATCATCAGGACGCGCAGCGTCGCGGCCCGGTCGATCAGTAGATCCAGCGACTCCAGCGTGGTGGGATCGCTCCAATGGACGTCTTCCCATAGCATCAGTAACGGCTGCCGCGCCGCGAGTCCTTCGACCTGCGCTACCTGCACCTGAAGCGTTTTTGCCTTGCGCTTTTGCGGCGTAAGATTGAGCGGTGGGTAGCGGTCACCGGTCGGAATCGACAGTAGGTCCGCCAATAGAGGGACGGCTTCGCTCAGCTCCCTGTTTGCCAGAGCCAGCACCGTCACAAGCTTATCCAAGCGGGTCTCGGCTGTATCCTCCCGTCGAAATCCGGCCGCCTGCTCGAGCTGGGCGATGCTGGGATAGAGCGCACTGTGCTGGTGATGTGGCGAGCAGAAGAAACGCAACCGTATGTGCGGCTCTTCGCCCAACTGCGCCAGCAGGGTTTGTGCGATGCGCGACTTGCCGATGCCCGGCTCGCCGACGATCAGGACGACGGACCCGTCGCCGGCCTTTGCCTGCTCCCAGCGGCGAGTCAACAATGCGATCTCTTCCTCCCGACCGATCAATGGCGTGCTGACGGCGCGTAGGGCCTCGAAACGACTGGCGACCAGGCTCGCGCCCAAGACCCGCCAGACATGAACAGGATGGTCAATTCCCGCGACCGGCAATGTGCCGAGATCGCGATAGTCAAACAGGCCGCCAAGCAGGCGGCGCGTGTTGTCGGCGATGACAACCGTGTTCGGTTCGGCAAGCCCCTGAAGCCGTGCTGCGAGATTAGGGGTCTCACCAATGACCGCCTGTTCCTGAGCGGCGCCCTCACCAAGCGGATCACCGACGACGACGAGGCCCGTGGCGATACCGACGCGCACCTGCAACGAGTTCGCCTGGCCCGCATCGAGTTTGGCCACGCCTTCGATCAAGGCGAGGCCCGCACGCACCGCTCGTTCGGCGTCCTCCTCATGCGCCTGCGGGTAACCGAAATAGGCCAGCACGCCGTCACCGAGATACTTCGCAACAAAGCCACCGGAGCTGGTGATTACCTCGGCGCAACATCGGTGATAGCGGCCGATGATGTCGCGCAACTCCTCCGGATCGAGCCGCGCCGACAATGCGGTGGAACCGACGAGGTCGGCGAACATCACCGTGAGCTGACGGCGCTCGGCTTCGGAAGCCTTGCCGCCCGGGCGGTCAGGCTCGACCGAATGTTCGGTCATGTCGCGAAACTTTTCGGTTCGCAATGCGGCGATCGCGTCGAGGAGAATGCGGCGATGGCCGACCGCCGTCACGCCGAGGTCTCTGAGGTCCTCGGCGGTCAGCTTGGGGAGGCTTGCCTCATCGATCGCGTTTTCCCGGAATGCCTGCTGATAGCGTTCCAGGCCGAGGCCGCGCAGCCAGGCAGAGATATCCATGGCGTTCACACGCACACTAGGCCGCACTCACCGGTTATAGCAGCCACCGCGCCAGCCTGCGCCGGCGGTCAAGCCGCCCCACCAGAATGAGAAACTCAGTTTACTCCACCCCATAGCGAGAACCACGTTTTTTGTCTCGCAAAGCGCTGGTATCGAAGGACCAACGCCGGAGCGAGCCCGTGGGGCCCCTCACAGAAGGGCGCTGAGCATACGATCCCGCGCGGCGCTTCTCGTTCGCCGACACGGTAATCGGGTGAAACGTCTACGTCCGTTGTTGGACCCGAAGCCGAAGTCGGATTTTGATCGACGTGCGGACGGTTGCGCACATGAGGTGCGCGTTTGGCCACTTTCGAGTCGCTAAGTGGACCGACTCGCCGCCGCCTCCCATCGTCAGGTTCGCAGGAAGCCTTCGCACTCACCTTCCGCCCAGGCGAGGGTCTTCTCCATCGCCTCGCCCCCCGCGTAGCGTAGGCACATCTTGGTCAGCGTCGCCTGCACGTTGATTTGGTGTGCGACTCTTGGCGGGGCCGGCGAGGCTGCGATCGACAGCGTCTGATGGTTATAGGGATTGGGGTAATGATAGAGCGTGCCCTTCGGTGGCTCCGCTTCCGCCCAAACCTTTAGGGTCGTGAACTTCTCATAGGCCGGCAGATCATAGCCGCCGCTCGCGACCACCAGCTTCTCAATCGATGATGGCTGCGAGAGATGCGCGAGCAGGCTCTTGGCGGCTTCCTTGCGCTTCGAGAATGCCCAAATGGTCCAGAAAAAAGGCAGGTAGGAAGCGAAGCGGCCCTTTGGTCCCGCCGGGAAGCCGTGTGTCCAGCATTGTTCGGCAATCTGCGGTGCGTCGCGCCTGGCAACAGCCCAGGCGCTGGGCGGGTTCATGATCAGCGCGCCCCTGCCGGCAATCAGCCATTTGTTGTTGGAGGCGTCGTCCCACGCCGCTACGTCCGGCGGCAGGAAAGCGATCAGCTTCTTGTAATATTCGAGCGTTTGCCGAACCTCGTCGGTCTTGACGGTGAGGTTACCCTTTGCGTCGACGAGCTGCGCGCCGAACGACTGGAAGATTGTGCCGGCTGCAACCATGCTGTCGGTGGTCTGGCCTAGTCCGATGCCAAAGGGAAATCCGCCCTTGTGGCAAGCTTCCGCCGCCTTCAGGAACGTGTCCATCGTCCAGTAGTCGGCTTTTGGCGGACTTCCGGCCGGATACATTTCCTGTACGTCAATGTTAGCGTACTTCTTCATCAGGTCGATCCGGGAGCAGGGCGCCTGGATTTGGCTGCCGACACAGGCAGGAACCCCGAGCCACTTGCCGCCAGCTTGGCCGAGATAGTGGACAGCCTCGTTGACCTTGCCATTCTGCTCGATACTCCCCTTCATGATATCGTTGGCAGGCTCAAGCAGATGGCTATTTGCGTGCGGGTTCCAAGCTGGCATGGCCAGGATGTCGTGCCCGGATTTGGCTTGCGCCTCGGCCGAGATGGTCAGGAGAAGCTTATTGCCTTGGCTCGTGATGTAGTCGATCTGAACCTGGACCCTTTCCCTTTCAGCCCATTCATTGACGAGATCAGTCGAAGCCTTGTTTGCGCCTGGCACCCAATGATCCCAGAAACCAATCGACAGGTTACCGGCAGCGTGCGCGCCGCGTACATAAGGGGCAGCGACGAACGCTGCGGACGACATCGCGGTCGCGGTCACAAATTGTCGTCGAGAAAGGGTTCGTGACATTTGTTCCCTCCATGGTGTTGAGCCGGTTTGCTGGCTTAGTTTTGTGCCGCGGGCCCAAATCAGCGCTGCGCTCGAAAGAGCGCGCAGGCTTTGCAGAACCGAATGATTGCTCGAACAACTCCGCCGCAGTTGCATGACCTGCGGCGGGTATTATTGCTAAAATTCAACGCTTAAACTGGTAGCAGCGCAAGCGATGTAATCTGACATTCACGCTGTCCCAACGTCGCACCATTCTCTTTGATCTGATCGCTTCAGAACCGAAAGACGAAGATCCTATTACTCAATGGTGTGCTTCCGCTCGTGGCCGATTCCGTTGAAGAAGGCCGGCAGTATTTCGTTGTAATAGCTCCTCGCGACGTGGCCGGAACTGCTCTTACTGACCCTATGCGAGCCTCGGCCTGGGCATCGGGATCAGCTTGGCCATCTTTCGAAGGTTTTGGGCGGTGGCTGCGAGGATGAACTCGTCACGCGCGCCGTTTGGATCTCGTAAACGCAAACGGTCGAGCTAAAGAATGCGCTTCGCTCGCCTGGTGGGCCATGCAATCAAGCTTCCATCATACCGCTTGCCATTCCGGCTCCGCAAAGTGGCTGCGCGCCACGGAAGCGACGGACGCTTCTGTCCGCCGCTCATCGCGTCGTGGCGCGGCTATTTCTGCACAGCGAATACCCAGACCACCCCGCCTTGCGGCACGTTGTTTTCAACCCCGACGTTC
>NZ_JADPKE010000115.1:0-1387 GCF_023073795.1 Bradyrhizobium sp. 159
GATGTTGTTCGCGCACCTCAAGCGCATTCTCAAGCTCGACCGTTTGCGTTTACGAGGTCCAAACGGCGCGCGTGACGAGTTCATCCTCGCAGCCACCGCCCAAAACCTTCGAAAGATGGCCAAGCTGATCCCGATGCCCAGGCCGAGGCTCGCATAGAGGCGGTTGAGCAGTTCGGCCAAGTCGCGACGGAGCTATTACAACTAAATACTGCCGGCCTTTTTCAACAGCATCGGCCAAATGGCGTCTTTTGTGCTATATTGGTTGGACGCACGGCCGCAGTTCGCATAGCCGATTTGTGCTCTGGCAGAAAATGGAGGCGTTGATGTCGAGCGAGGAAAACAAACGTCTCGTGCGGCAATTCTATGAAGAGATTGATAAGGGCAATCTCGACGCTATGGATGAATTGGTCGCTGAGAACTACATCGATCACAGCCCTCCGCCCTTCCCAGGATTAGGGAAAGGACGTGAAGGCTTAAAGCAAGGCTTTAAAATATTCTGGGAAGCGACCCCGGGTTATCACCAGATCGAGGATCAAATTGCAGAAGGAGACAAGGTGGTCACGCGCCTCACTGCCTATGGCAAACATGAACGTGACCTGCCGGGAGCTCCGCGCACAGGTAACGACCTGAAGATGACCTCTGTAACCATACATCGCATCGCGAATGGGAAGCTCACTGAAAAGTGGGCAGAAAAGGACGTCATCGGCTTTTTGAAGCAAATCGGTGTGATGCCTCGTTAATATTTCTGACGGCTGCTGCGACGGCGGGTTGACCGAACTTCGAAGGCATGGTCGCGCAATCTTTCAAGTGATTCCGCTCGCTCTGGGGGCCATTATGCGCGCGATTGAAATGTCCCGTTCGGGTCAGCGGGCTTCGATAAAACTAGGCGAACATGTCCGCTTGTCAGCCACGAGCAGACGAGACGCCACTAGCGAACGAATGTTTCGCAGCGTAAGCTGCCAACACCAGCCCTCCAGACACTGGGCGGAAATCTGGGGAGAACGCTAGGATGTCCCATAACCGTGCCGCTTAGTACGAGCTTTAGCACTGGGCGCGCCAAGCCCCTTATGATCGTCGGCCTGGATGAGAAGCTTCTGTGGGACGAAAGCGGCAAGCTCTGCACCCGGTAAGGATCAGGTTCTCATCGTTGATCTCGCCTCGCCTGAAACCCCCAAGATCGTCGGTGCCCTGCCGCTGAAGAACTCAGTGGTCGGACCGCCCGTGAACGTTGCGATCGATCCCAGCGGAACGCTGGCGCTGGTCGCCGACTCGGTCGACGTCGTCAAGAACGGCGACGCGCTGAAACAGGTGCTGGACAACAAGATTTACGTCGTCGACCTGCAGGCCAATCCGCCCAAGCTGGCTGCAACGCTCACTGGCGGGAAAC
>NZ_JADPKE010000004.1:0-1380 GCF_023073795.1 Bradyrhizobium sp. 159
GCGAGAGCCAGTCGCTGTTGCTCAAGGTACAGAGCGCATAGGCTTTCATCGGGAGCAGGAGGAAGATGTTGATCGGGGTGTGGAGCGAGAAGCCGATAAATCGAAGCTCGCCGGCACGAAGGGCCGCCACGCCGCATCGAATCATGGTCATCGCGACGATGGTCAGACCGGTCCACCAGGGCACGGTGCCGGTGAGCGCGAGCTGAGCGAGCGCGGCAATCGATGAGATGGCGAGCAGCAGCGGCCCGAGGTTCTGTCCGAGCACGTCGAGCGTAAGGTACCGGTCCAGGGCGGGCAACAGGTGCAAACCCAGCAGCGTGTCGCGGTAAGTGCTCCGCGCCCAGCGGAGCTGTTGCCGCAGATACGGCAAGAGCCTGTCCGGGACCACCGTGGCGGCGATGGCGTCCGGAACGTACTCGGTTCGAAACCCTGCCTTGAGCATGAGGATGGTCAGATGGCGGTCCTCACCGAAGTCGCTCGGCTTTCCCCGGAAGAACTGCGTCTCGTACTGGTCCAGCAGCAACAGCAGCGCGGAGCGGCGGTACATGGCACACGGCCCGCAGCAGCACATGACGGCACCAAAGCGCGTCTGCGCCGCGCGCTCCTCGTTGCAAGCCAACCAGTACTCCATGTCGATCAATCGGGTCAGCCAGCTGTCGTTCCGGTTGCTGGCCGTCAATTGCCCCATGGCCGCGCCGACGGCTGGATCCTGCATCTTGCGTACGAGTTTGCTGACCACGTCGCTGGCGATTTCCGTGTCGGAATCGACGTTGAGCACGAGATCGCCGAACGACCGGCGTATCGCTGCGATCTGCGCCTTGCGCTTTCCAACGTTGCTTGGCAGCAGAATGACGTTGAACCTCGGGTCATATGCGTAGCTCCCATGGACCGGGGCCACTGCAGCGACATTTGCCGAGCCGTCATCGACCACATAGACCTGCAATCGCCCTGGGTAGTCCTGGCTTGCGAGAGACTTCAGGCAGGCGGCCAGCGTGCGGGGGTCCTCGTTGAAGCAGGGCACGATGACATCCACGCTGGGCAGAGCATCGGTGTCGACCGGGTCGTACGGCGGCAGTGAGGCGTCGGTTCGCAGCGCATAAAGCGCCTGCGCGCTCTTATGAACGCTGGAGAGCAACGCGTAGGAGGCAACAGCAACGGTGCTGATGGTGGCAAGCAGGCTCATGGGAATTGATCTATTCAGTGAGTTTGAGGAAGCGACCGGATTGCAAATCCACGGTCATGCAGTGCTGGAATGAGCTGGGCGAGCGCCGTCACAGTCTGGTCGCGCCGACCAGAGTGAGGGCAGCGTTCCAACTCGTCGGGAGGGCACCCGTCGTGCAGGAGCACGATGGCCCCCGGCCGGACCGAGGCCAGCACCGC
>NZ_JADPKE010000097.1:0-6830 GCF_023073795.1 Bradyrhizobium sp. 159
GCCACCCGGCAATACCGTCATGTGGCGCGGGCTGTCACGCCTCACCGACATAGCGCTAGGTGTCGTGGTCGGAGGAGAATTTGTGGGTAATTGAAAGCCTCACCGGACGGTTACGCCGCGAAGGCGCCAGGACGCGAACAAGGACGCTTCGCGACCGCATCTAGCGTCTGCGCGGCCGCTGGCAAGCGCAACGAGATACAAATCGTTAGCCTTACTTGGATGGCTTAGTGGCCGGCGGTCGCTTCGCTGCTGGCCTGCGCGAGATGATCGTCTCCACCTTCTTCAGCGTCTGTGCAAACTCAGATCGAAGATACTGTTCGTGCTTCGGGTCTGTAGGTTCCGAGAGGAATGCAATCTTCACGAGGAAGCGGTTCAGTAGCGACGCTATCGTAAGGTTGCCCGAGTGTTGCGAGCGCAGGGCCGTGAGTTGCCGACGCATCTCGATAAGATCAAGTTTTCCGTCGTCTGAGTGCTGTTTCAATAGAATGGCCTGCAATCAAACGAAGCCGCCGCGTCGAATGTGTCGAATATGATGGCGCGACGGCTTCGCCACTGGGGACCGGACTAACGGCAATGTCCGGCCGTTAGAAGCTATCGCTCCTTAGCTTCGCTGCAATGAAAGCCTGAAATTAAACTTGATGTCGCGGTGGCGGGTTAATTCTGGAACCGCGAGGGAGGAGCATCCAACGTGATCGAGCCAGTCAGACCGCCAAGGCTCACGAGGCACGGACCTGTGCTCGCTGCCGCTCGACTTCCTCAGCGTCCTTATTGTCTACAGTCATTAGGGAGTTCTTGGCATCGCCATGAACCTTCAGCAGTTCGTCGAGCTTCGCATGAATGGACTGCGTGTCGCGGTGCTCGGCGCGCTGGATCACGAGGGTCATTCCCCAGGTCGCGAGAGTAGCGCTTAGTCCAGTCGGCGCCGTTCCGGGGTAGGACGCGGCCCGATCGCTCGCCCGGATGACTAGCATCCGACGGCCGTCGTGCTTCACTTCGTGGACCCATCAGGTCCAGCCGGCACGGCTTTGGCCCGTTACCCAGAACTCAAAAACTGTGGGCATGCGCAAGAGATAGCTACGCCAGCGGTTGTATGTCAGGGCGCCGGCTGTCCAACAGAAATGGCCCCAGCTCCGGGGGCTATGATAACAGCTCGGGCCGACAGGGATGTGCCTTGGGTAAGGCATCCGGAAAACTTGGCAGGTAAAGCCTTCCAGGCCGGTTTCGCCCCCACAGGCAATCAGCGGTCTTTATCCTCTTTGCATCCTCTTCGCCTTTGGGCTGCCGTCGGCGCCGCCATTACCATAGCCGTTGTTGCGATGAGGGCCGGCCGGCGCGGCGCCAGACCTTGCGATTGGACGTGAGGACGTCGACAGCAGGAGCGCTATGGCCGGAGGTGTCACGGCGGCAAACTTGCCACAGATCTTCAGGAATTCGCGTCGTCGTCTGCTTGCCTTGTCATAGCATCTTCCGCACGTCATCAACCGTTCAAGCTGCCTCGGGTTTTGCATGCCGGTTTCCGCGCAGCGGGCACCGGCATGGAGGTCGCCAACCTGCTTAGTGGGGCGGCATTCGTATGCCAACGACGCCCACAGGTCGTGGCGCGGGGCCCATATCAAAGCGCATGCATCCGGCCGACCTCGGTATACGATACCGGCGGCAAGCTAAATCATACAGTATTCAATTAGGCGCGTCGTGGAGTTGATTTGCTGCGCACCTCTTCATCCGCAAAGCCGCCCGGAGGCAACGAAGGCATCGGCGAGCCTCAGACGATCAGATCTTGTTGGAAGGGCAGGTGTAGGCCCTGGCCAGCAACCTCCTGCTCGCCGAAACGCCAAGCATCCGCCGCTGCATCGGCCGGATGGGGCCATGCGGTCGCGGCGGAATCGTCCTCCGGATCGAGCGCGGCGACAGGGGCCGAGGAAACGACCACCGGCGCCGTCAGGCTCGCATGCTGCTGTTCCGCACCCGCCTCGAAATGGAACGCGGACTCGGCCTGCTCGCGTAAGCCTTGGTCCCCGACGCTTTGGATGACCACGGTCACGACTTGGGGCGTGCCGTCGATCGTGGTCACGGTGAAAGTGTCGGTCAGCGCGTCGCAAGGCCTCAGGGCCTGGACGGCGGGGTTGTCGAGCGCGAGCACATAGGTCCACGTGCCGCAGGTGGTCATCGTGAAGCTGCCGTAGCCGTTGTCGCTGGCCTGCGGACATGTTGTCGCTGTGAAGGTGTCGTCGGGATTGTCGACGTCCCTGTCGGACAAGGTGCCGCTGGCGCGTGGCGGAGGGTCGCAGGAATTGCTCGGCTCGGTCACGCGTCCGCAAGTATCGCCGCAGACGACCGCGGCGTCGTTGCTGCCCTCGATCGTGACGGTCACCGTCTGTGCCGTACCGTCCGCTGCCCTCACGGTGAAATCATCCGTCAGCGCCTGACCTGCGTTAAGCGCCTGCACCGCGCAATTGCCGTTGTCGAGCGCGAAGGTCCAGTGCCCGTCCGCGGTCATGGTGAAGCTGCCGTAGCCGTGGTCGCTCGGCTCCGGACATTTGACGGGGTCGAACGCGTTCGACGGACCGTCGACGTCGGTGGCGGTCAGAAGGCCGCACGCCGTCGGGACGCCCTGCGCCGAATTGTGGACCCCGCCCGCTTCAACCACGCGACCATGGGTGTCCCCGGAAATGACGGCCGGATCGTCGGCGCCCCGGATGGTCATCGTCATGACCTGCGGCGTGCCGCCGATGGTGGTCACCGTGAACGTGTCGGTCAGGTTCTGGCATGCCGCAAGCGCCAGCACCGCGGCGTTGGCGGGATCCAGCGCGTACGTCCAGTGCCCGTCGGCCGTTATCGTGTAGCTACCGTAACCTTTGTCGCTGGTATGCGGAGAGTTCACCGCCGTGAACGTGTTGGCCGGATCGTCGACGTCGGTATCGGTGAGCGTGCCGGTCGCGGTCGGGACGTCGGGTGCCATGGACGCCGCCACGATTGCGGCGGCGGTCATGGCACCCGCCGCGACGGATCCATCCGTCTCGCCGCTTATCGCCGCCGCGTCGTCGGTGCCGGCGATCTCGACCGTGAAGGTCTGGCTCGCTGAGGCGAAGCCGTCAGACGCCATGATCGTGAAGCTGTCAGTGCTCGGCGCCTTCAGCGCGTTGATGGCGTCGTTGTTCGGCACGTAGGCGTAGGCGCCGGTCGCGCTGTTCAAGTACAGGATTCCGAAGGAGCCTGCCTTCTCGACGTCGTAGCTTGCGCCCGCGAACGTGGAGGGGCCGACCGCGCCGCCCGCGATGCCAAAGATCGGCGTCGCGCCGGAGCCGAAGCTCGCGGCCGAGAAGCTGCCGCTGCTCGCCGAGAACTCGTCGAACGCGACCGTGTCGACCTCGACGGGGCCCGACCCGAGTGTCAGCGTGGGTGGCGAATGGATCAAGGGCGCATCCGGCGCGAAACTGGCCGGCACCACCAGCCCGGGAAGGGCATGTTGTGGAATGGGCCCGTCCGGCGGCTGGAAGTCGATCGGGTGCGGCGACTGATCGACCGCTTCGCCCGGAGGCGTGCCGGATCCGCCCGGGCCATGGTCTTTCGAGTAATTGGCGAGCACGTCCTGCTGCTGGTTCTGCAGGTCCTCCATTCGCGAAGCGTTGTTGGCGACCTGCGCGAAGCCGACGGAAGATCCGGTCCTGCTGAGGATGACCGTCTGCCCGGGATCGTCCACGATGATATGCCGCGGCACCGCCTCCTTCGTGACGAGTTCGAACGTGCCATGCTCGAACCCCTTGTAAGTGATGGAGGCGTCGTCGAACAAGGCGAGATCGGGATCGGCGGCCCACGCCTCCTTCATCGCCGACAGGATCAACGTCAGGAAGGACAGCCCTCCGGCCCATCCGAGTCCCGCGACGACCGCCGACTCCCTTGCACGCTGGCCGCGGACGGACGCCGGACTGCGTTGGTCCGGCGCCGGCCAAAGACCGCTGAAGACACGTGCGAGCGACATCCTGAACGCCTCGCATGCTGCCGCTTCCGCCGACGCGGCCGGACCGATCGACCGAGTGTAAGTCGCCACTCGCCGAGGTTTCCGGTTCGACGCCAGCCTACGCTTTGTCGTCCCGAGGCCCCTTCACAAATTGTTGACTCGGTGTGCGTAAATGCGCTCTTTTGTTGGTCCGGAGCGGTCAGGACCGCCGTCCCCCACGACTGAAAACGATAGTCGCAACGTGCGATGTGGTGCGCCGGGCGCGGCTCTGCCATTATTCCGCAGGGGTGAAAGCGGGCTCTTCACGGACGGGAGCGGACGCATGCGCGGACAAAGGACGGTTGCAGGACTCCTCGGCCTTTTGCTCGTGGCGGTAGCGTGTCCGCCTGCGCGGATTTGGGCGCAGGAGGTCAAGCCGATCGGCAAGGTCGTGACCGTCGCCGGCAAGGCAACGAT
Organism: Bradyrhizobium sp. 159; assembly: GCF_023073795.1. NCBI lineage: Bacteria > Pseudomonadati > Pseudomonadota > Alphaproteobacteria > Hyphomicrobiales > Nitrobacteraceae > Bradyrhizobium > Bradyrhizobium sp. 159. The sequence goes on from NZ_JADPKE010000097.1 coordinate 4,415, forward strand.
CGAGCATATCGATGCCGCGGTCGTGCAGGCGAGACTGTCCGACGACAGGGCCGGAGCGAAGCTCGGCGATCCAGTCTATCGAGGCGACGTCGTCAGGACCGGCGCCGACGGCGGCCTCGGTATCAATTTCGCCGACGGCAGCTCCTTCAGTCTGTCGAGCAACGCCAGCATGGAAATGAACGAGTTCGTCTACGATCCGGACGGCAACCACAATTCGACCCTGATCAGCTTGACCAGAGGCACCTTCACCTTCGTCGCTGGCAGCGTCGCCAAGACCGGCAGCATGAAGGTGGACACCCCGGTGGCGACGTTGGGGATCCGGGGCACCACGCCCAATATCGAGCTCTCCGAGGACGGCACGGTCAAGTTCGCCACTTTGATCGAGGACGGTAAGGACGCCGTCATGAAGCGGAAGGCCGGTCCGGCCGTTGCGCCTCCCCGGCAGGGCAGGGTCGACCGCGCTCTCGGCGTCTGTCGGGGATGCTGAAGGTCGTCCGGACGGCGCCAGTTATGATCCTGCTGCTGGCCGTCCCCGCGTCGGCGCAGAAGCCGGAGAGTCAATTCCGGAACGTCGAGCTGTGCAACGCCACCTCGTCGCCGGACCGGAGGATCGAGGCCTGCTCGGCCTTCATCGCGGCCGGCCGTGGCGGGCCGCAGGCCATGGCCGTCGCCCACAACAACCGCGGCATCGGCTACGCGGCCAAGGCCGACTACGACCGCGCCATCGCCGACTTCGACGCGGCCATCCGCATCGATCCGACCTTCGCCAAGCCTATCAACAACCGCGGCGCGGCAAGACTGAGGACGGGCGACTACGACGCGGCGATGGAGGATTTCGACCGGGCCATCGCCCTCCAGCCGACCTACCCCGGTGCCTTCGTCAACCGCGCCGAGGCCTGGCTAAAGAAGGGCGATCTCGTACGCGCCGAAAGAGACTATGCCGCGGCGACTCGCCTGAATGCCGACATGGAGGGGGCTTGGAGCGGCCTTTGCTGGACCCGGGCGAGCACGGGCGACCCGCAGGGCGCGGTGGAAGCCTGCGACAAGGCGATCAGGTCGGGCGCGCATACGGCCGCGACCTACGATTCCCGCGCGCTCGCCCACCTCAAGGCTGGACGAATCGATGCGGCCATAGCCGACTACGACGCCGCATTGCGCATCGACCCCACGCTCGCCGCCGCGCTGTACGGCCGGGGCCGGGCGAAGATCCGCCGCGGCGAGACCGCTTCAGGAGAAGCCGACGTTGCGGCCGCGAAAGCTGTCCGGGGCGATATCGCCGACGAGTTCGCGCGCTACGGCGTGCGGTAATCCGTCCTCAATGCATGCCCCTCCGAGAAGACCATCGCCTCGCGAGGCTCGCGCCGATGGTAGTTTGGCTCACTCATGAGCTTTGGTCGCAAAGGGAGTGAGTTGTCGACTGGGAACCGTATCAGTACTGCGACTGGTTCTAGCCGGGCATTGCGTACTCTTCAGCTTTCGGCAGGGAGCCGACGGCCGCGTGAGTAGCTGCGGTGGCAAGCTACAGTTTGTCGGCCGCTGAGAGAGGCCGGGGAAGGGTAGGGCACTTCGCAATCCGTCGCATCGCAGGAATTGGCTGACGTTATCGATCCCGTCCAGCTGTCGTGAGCCTGTCGGCTCTCGGCGGGTTTTGTTGTAGAACTCGGTTGAGCAAGACCTCGAACGGTGATTCCGTTGTGTTTGACGCGAGTCTCGGCGAGGTCGATCCATGATGGGCCGTCTGAAGAGTGACCGGCCACATATTCCGTCATCGACAAGTCAAAGCGAGAGGATGGCACCTTCTCTCGTGACGACTTCGATGTGATCCGGCCGGTGACGTCTAGCTAGCTGCACCCTCGATCAATCGATCCCGCCGCGACCGTAGGGCGATCCCGCGTCGCGGACTGCGGGGATCGTCGTCGGCGAACTCCGTAGCGCCACCGAGACCACAACCATCGGCGGAGCAGATCAATGCGATCGGCCGCATGGATGCGATCATCGACAACTCTGGCGTCTACACCGACGGTCAGCGCTTGCGCGTGGGTGCGGGCTCAAGAGCCTGGAGGAAGCCGGCAGCTACGCGACCTCGACGCTCGCCAGCCGCGCCTCCTGAAGGCCGGAAAGTGCGTCCAAAAGCGCAATACCGCGTCGTGATACCCACTTTGGCCGCTATTGGACGATCCGACGGGACAACATCGGCCGCCCGCAATGATGGGCGACCACGGCCGCGTGCCGACCTATCCGTTTGCACACAACCAAGACCCGTAGCGGCCCCGAAGAACAGTACCTGATTGTCCTGCACGCCACGGCATCACTCCCGCTGGGACAACCGCGAAATTCATCGCCGACAAGCACCCCACCAAGGTCGCAGCATTTGCCTCATTCGTCATTTGACTTGCGCGATGTAAGGGGCTCATCT
>NZ_JADPKE010000045.1:0-1362 GCF_023073795.1 Bradyrhizobium sp. 159
GGTCCAAACCGGCTACATGGGTAACAGACTAGACCGGCGACATGGGTAACAGGTCAACTATTCGGCAAGGAGGGCTTGCCGATGGCTTGGAAGGAGACCTGTGCCGTGAGTGAGCGGATGGAGTTTGTGGTGGCGGTTCGAAAGGGCGAGGAAGCATTTGCAATGATCTGCCGGCGGTTCGGCGTGAGCCGCCGGATTGGCTACAAATGGCTTACGCGTTTCGAGACGGAAGGACCTGCGGGCCTGGAAGATCGCTCACGAGCTCCACGGCACCACCCGCAATCGATTGCAGGCGACATTGCTGAGCGATGCCTTGCAGTGCGGCGTGCGCATCCGACTTGGGGTCCTTTGAAGGTGCGGGCCTATCTGGAACGGGCCGCGCCGAAGACGGACTGGCCGGCGGCGAGCACGATCGGAGAGCTGTTCGACCGAGAGGGGCTGACGGTCAAGCGTCGACTGCGACGGCGTGGACCGCCGTCGAGCGCGCCTTTTGCCGATTGCCAGGAGGCCAACGATATCTGGTGCATCGACTTCAAGGGCTGGTTCTTGACCGGTGACGGCAAGCGATGCGAACCACTGACGATCACCGATGCATACAGTCGCTATCTTCTGCGCTGCCAGGCGCTTCCCCGAACGGACACCGAGCATGTCTGGCCTGTGCTCGATGCGGCCTTCCGCGAGTTCGGCCTTCCCCACTACCTGCGATCGGACAATGGCTCTCCGTTTGCCTCGGTCGGCGCTGGCGGATTGTCGAGAATGTCGGTCAACCTGATCAAGGCTGGGGTGATACCGGAACGCATTACTCCCGGGAAGCCGCAGCAGAACGGCCGTCACGAGCGCATGCATCTTACCCTGTTGCAGGACGCGGCAAGTCCACCGGCGCGCAGCCTGCGTGAGCAGATCAAGCAACTGCGCCAGTTCCAGCACACCTATAACCACGAACGCCCACACGAGTCTCTCGACAACGCTACACCTGCGGATCGCTACAAAGCGTCACCGCGTCGCTTCGATGGGATCCTACGCTCCCCCGAGTATGGCGATCAGGACATTCGCTGGGTCCGACGCAACGGAGAGATCAAGCTCGATGGCAAGTTCGTCTACATCAGCGCGGCATTGTCCGGCGAGCCCGTAGGCTTGGTGGCGTCCGAGGATGGCCAAACGGTCACCTACGGCCCGGTCACGCTCGGCACCATTGCTTATCGGGCGGATCAATTAAGAACGCCAAAGCGCTGTGGACCTTGGGGACAACGCTGCGCGTTGCCCCCAGGGTCCACAGCCCCAACAACAGCAGGCCTGAACGAAACGAGAATTGTGTTACCCATGTCGTCGGTTTGAACTGTTACCCATGTCGCCGGTTGCTCA
>NZ_JADPKE010000070.1:0-6230 GCF_023073795.1 Bradyrhizobium sp. 159
CGGACTGTAGCCCTGCCCGTCGTAGGTGCGTCGGTACAGCATCCAGTTACTAGGTTCCGGATTTTCCAGCCTGGCTTGTGTCACTGGACTGTAATTTTCGATCGGACCACCGAATGAGGCGGTCGAGAAAAAGGTCGTGCACGCAACACAACCTGACAATAGCCATTGCCTTTTGGTCATGGACGTCATCTCCCTAAGCTCTTTCTCTTGCCGACCATAAATAATGCGAACAGCTGTGGCACGGGAATCCGATGCGACTACTCGTCACCCTGCTTGTTGAGCACCTACCTTTCCAACGAATGTTGCAGCGATGGTGAGCGAGCCGTCGGCTATTGCCAGCGGCAATGCCGCCAGACGTCGAGGCGCGGGCCCGAACACGACCTGCGCGCTTTCCCGGGGATTGAACTCGGAATTGTGACAAAAACACTTGAGAACGTCGTTGTCGCCTACGTCCGACTTCAGCCAGCCGGTGACAGAACATCCGGCATGAGTACAGATCGCCGAATAGGCTACAATGCCCTCCGCGGAGCGCGAGCGGGTCTCCTCATCCATGTCCCCGGGATCAAGCCTTATGAGGAGGATTTCGTTGAGCCGCGAGCCGTTGCGGACAACCGAAGTCTTTGGGTCCTTTGGCCAGGCATGCAGCGGCGCCTCACCGAGCCTCACGTCGTCGGACACGATGATGCTGCCGGCGCGGTCACGCTCTGAGACCACAAGAAGGTCGCCTTTCCTCGGCCGATCGCTGCTGCCGGGCTGGTCTTCCTGCGCCGCAGCGAACCTCCTCGCCGTTAGAAACGCTCCGAGCATGGCGAAAAAATCGACCGTCGCGTTTGCTTCGGAATTCGCATTGGTCCGTCTCTATCCCCACTGTAGAGCCTCGAAGTCAGGCACGTGTGCCTTCTCGAGCGAGACGCAAGAGCAAGGGACTACACGCCAGGCGCGGTCGCGCGCGCCTCGGCGAGGCTCAGCTCACCGCTGCTTTTCGCCGCTACTTGGGGTCCGCGTGGAGGTGCCACTGGTTGGGCCGGTTGTCGGCGCAGCAGTGTCACTCTTTCCAGGAGGATGAGCAGAAGCACCTGGCTTTTCCTGCTCGCCGACATAGCCTGACTCGCCGGACTGGCGGGTCTTGATGCCCTTGTCCGCCTCCTCCTGCATCTGCGGGTTCGGTGCCGTCGGCTGCTGGGCCAGCCCTGGCAAGGCTAACGTAATTCCAACAGCTACAAGCATCGCAACGATCGTGGTTCGCATAGCAGTCCTCCCCATCGCAGCGCGCACTTTGTACGACAACGAACGCACCGGCCCGCAAAAGTTTCCTCGCTCATCAGCCGTATTTGCGAAAGGCGATACCGCACAAGGGGTGGCGAGCAGACCCGGCTTTAGAGCGACGTTCCGGCGGCGGCATGCGCGATCTCCGAGCTTGGAGGTGTCCGACGTGCCCGGCGGCTTTCTCTTCGGTGGTCGGCATCAGGTAAGGACATTAGCGTAGCGAACAGCGATGCAGCGGCCACCTGGACAACCGGGCCGAGCCGTCGCCGGCGATGCTTTGACGGGCGCGCGTCCTGTGGGTGATCAGGCCGCAACGCTACCGAATTTCGTGCGTGCTAAACGGCTCGCGGTCATCTTGCCGCGCGGTTAAAACGCGCGCGACAATGCGTAGCATTGTCTTTCTGATTGCGGTGGTCGTCTTTAGAGAGGATTTTATCGATCGTGGGTGCGCTCTTCAGAGGGGCCAGCACATGATTGAGATTTGGATCAAGTGGTTTAAGTCTCTGGCCTCGGTCGAGGGGCTGGCAGCCATCGTCGTTGTTGCCGTAATGACCGCTGGCGTTCTTACGCTGATTGAGGGGCGGCGCAGTAGGACCAAAAAACATTAGCTGCAAGAATCAAAAGAACCGTCAACTGGAACAAGGTCGTTCCGCAAAGTAAGTGGCCCAATAAGATGCTCGTATGCAGGAGGATCAAATGATCGCTTCTCATGCAAGTTGGAATGCTCCTTGGCGAGAAACATTCTGCATCTTCGTGCTGTTGAGCATGCTGGTCGCGGCTCCGGCCCTTTTGATAATATTCTTGCTGGACTCGCAACTCGTCTTACCAGCGCTGAGTCTTCTGTTTTTCTCGGACGCGATGATCACCGCGCTCTTGGCCCTGGCAAAGTCAGGGACTGCAACGGTGAGCAAAATTTCTCTCTGGGATATCGCAGGTGCGTTCACAATGATCGGTTGCGCCGCAGCGATTTTTGGCGAGCCAGATCAAGTAGCACTGCTTTTCGGGCAGACCGCCGGACCACATTCGGACGCCGCTGCCGGAGATAGTTACCTTAGCGATCGAGCCGCGATGGACTAGAACTGGATCTGTATAAGGGCTTTGGAGGTAACTTGTATGGGTCGAGCTGGCAGATAAATACGCGCCTCGCTCGGAGCCGAACCTGGGACCATAACCCTTGATAGACCATCTTCATACGGATGTTCTTAGCGCACTCGTGCAGGTCGTTCTGATTGATCTTGTGCTCGCTGGTGATAACGCCATCGTCATCGGCCTTGCTGCAGCGGGACTTCCTCAAGCGCAACGAGCCAAGGCCATTTTGATCGGGATCGTCGCCGCGACGATATTGCGTCTTCTCTTAGCGGGGATAGCCACGCAAATCCTGCAGATCGTCGGCCTTCTGCTCGCTGGCGGGATCCTGTTGCTGTGGGTATGTTGGAAAATGTTGCGAGAGTTGCGCACGTCTCCCGCAGGGTCCACTGTTTGGAAAGGGACCATAGGGGCCATTGCAGAAAGCAAACCCCGCAAAACGCTATTCCAAGCGAGTTGGCAGATTATCGTGGCCGACGCTTCCATGTCTCTCGACAATGTCCTTGCGGTCGCAGGGGCGGCACGCGACCATCCCGTGGTCTTGATTTTCGGCTTGGGGCTTTCCATCGCAATGATGGGCCTGGCCGCTTCTTTCATTGCCGGCCTTCTGCAAACGCATCGATGGCTCGCTTACGTCGGACTGGCCGTCATTCTCTATGTGGCAGTTGAGATGATCTGGCGCGGAACATTGGAGATCATGAAGGTCGCATCGATATAGGGCCTGTTGTGTCCGACGGCACCGCATGCCTAGAATTTCCCAGTTGTCCGACGAGATGCTGTATGCTCCACTCAGGGGAAGGCTGCGCTGCTTTGCCCCTATCACAGTCCCATGCCAAATTCTTGCGAATGCCACCGCGTGGGAGCAATCTTGAGTTAGCCAGCTGTTCGGCCGCTGATTTCGGCCTTGAGGGTCACTGTGTCCCCTTTCTCGAATTTGCTGATCTTGCACAAATTGATGGCCGCGTTTGCAGCCGTGATAGCCGTCATATTTGTGAGTGGCGCAATCGTATATGACAGACTCGGCGTGATCGAAGAGGCCAAAAACTGGCGTGTCCATACCACTGACGTGTTGGACACGCTAGAGAGGGCGGTGGCCGCAGCGCTTGATCAAGAAACGAGTCTGCGCGGCTATTTGCTCAGTGGCGACGAGAAATTCTTGGAGCCGTATCGCAGGGGTGGCGACAACTTCAGTGCGGCGATCCGGAAATTAAAAGCACAGACTTCGGATAACCAAGACCAGCAAAACCGGCTCGATGAGTTGAACGAGCTGGCGTCCACGTGGCGCATCGAGACCGCCGAGCGCGAGATCGCGCTGATGGCGACCCCCGAGACGCGCGAGGACGCACGCACGCTGGAGGGGTCGACCGGCAAGGCTGCGATGGACGCCATCCGCGCCAAGGCGAACGAAATCGAGGAGGCTGAGCGCGATCTGTTGGCAAGGCGCGACGCCGTGCAGAAGCAGGCGTACGCCACTGCATACACGGCGACCGCGCTGGGCGCCGCAGCCTCGCTCCTGATCGCGGTGTTGATGGGCATTTTACTCACGCGCGCTATCGCGACGCCGATCACCCGAATGACCGGCGCCATGACCGCACTCGCCAAGGGCGACACTAGCATCGACGTGCCAGGGATTGATCGGCGTGACGAAATCGGCGCGATGGCGGGTGCGATCGAAATTTTCAAGAAGGCTGTCATTGAACGGCAAAAGACCCAGGTCGAACTCGCTCATGTCAGTCGTGTCGCGACGATTGGGCAGCTGACGGCCTCGATTGCCCATGAGGTCAATCAGCCGATCTCGGCTGTGCTCACCAATGCGGACGCCGCCTTGAACTGGCTGCGCGCTAACCCGCCCAATCTGAACAAGGCCCGCGAGTCCCTCGAGCACATTGTCGCAGATAGCCGACGAGCTGGCGAGATCGTCCACCGTATCCGTGCTATGGTCAGGAAAGCGCCGGTACCCAGAAGCCGCCTCGACCTCAACGAAGCCGTGCTGGACGTCGTCGCCATGGTCCGAAGCGAGGCGGTGAGGCATAAGATTTCGCTGCGGACGCAACTGGCGGAGGACCTGCCGCAGATCGAAGGTGAGCGCATTCAGCTGCAGCAGGTGCTCCTGAATCTGATCCTTAATGCCATCGACGCCGTGAACAGCGTTGAGGACGGCTCGCGGGAGCTGCAGATCAGCACGGAAAGGGATGTTGCGGGCGATGTACGCGTCTCCGTGAGAGACTCGGGCCCGGGGCTCGACCCGACGAGTGAAGAACGCGTTTTCGAAGCGTTCTACACGACCAAATCGCACGGCTTAGGGATGGGCTTGGCCATTTGTCGGTCGATCATCGCAGCTCATGGCGGACGGTTGTGGGTGACGAGGAATAAGCCTCGGGGGGCCGTCTTCCAGTTCACCCTCGCTCCCCACCAGGACTAGGCCCCGTTGGGCCAGGACCAATGTGGGCGTATGCTTGAGGATTGAGCGGGGCGCCGATTTGGGCTCTAGCTTGTCCAAAACAACGTCTGCTCCTGCTATGGCTACGAGCGCTCGGCCGCAATCACACTGACTGTCAGCTGCCAAGTGGTCAAAATAAGTCGTGAAGGGTGGGGCGCCTAAGCTCGGTACGCCGGTTTTTTTCGTGTGACACCGCATTATGCAGGGAGGGGCGGCTCGCGGCCTACGTGCTCCGGCGGGCTGCTGTCGTGCACGTGCTCAGGTTGTCTTCGCAAATTCCGTCGGACAATATCAGGAAAATGGCGGCATTCGACATGACTGAAGACATCATAGTCCTGGGCGGCTTGGCCATCCTGTTCTGCTGGACCTACATCTGCTTGCCATTGATCTTTTACAGCTGAGTAGGCGCCGGTGTGACTGAGCCGAAACATGAACTGCCGACCGAAGTTCGGTGCTGAAGTTCGGTGCTGCAGTGCGACCGGCCGACCATCAAACCAGCTGGAGCGCCCGGCTATACCGTGGACAACGAGTACGACGACGAACCATCCTTGGCAGCGTCGATCCCTCGATGGCGCGGCGATCAGGCACGGGACTATGTGAAGCTCTATGGCCCGCCGGTTCCCGCCGGCGGGCTAGACGAAAAGGGCCGCAGCGATTGAGACTCGCTGCGGCCTGCGCCCGGTCCTGGCTAATCCAAAGCAATCCAATCCACAAGAGAGTAATAGCTGAAGAGCTGCCTCAAACTACCCGAAAACTCGGAATTGCTCCGCCCGTAGTAGAGGCGACAACTGCGGAGGAGTTAGACATCGCCTTTGCCTCGGCTGCGTCTCAGCACGTGGATGCAATGATCGTTTTCGGCGATGCCTTGATCAGTCGCAACAGCATGCGAACTACTGAACTGGCAGCCAAGCATCGCATCCCACCGATGTACCTCGGCCGACAGTACGCTACTGGCGGCGGATTAATTTCATACAGTCCTGATTTCCCAGACTTTTGGCGTCGTGCAGGCGGATACGTCGATAAGATTCTTAAAGGCACTAAGCCTTCCGATCTGCCGGTTGAGCAGCCGACCAAATTTGAATTAGTGATCAACGTCAGGACGGCCAAGGCACTCGACCTCACCGTTCCTCCAACGCTACTTGCGCGCGCCGACAAGGTGATTGAATAGCAATGGGAGTTTCTGCGATGCGTGAGTCTGCTGTTGGCCGATTCTGTTGAAAAGGCCGGCAGTATTTAGTTGTAATAGCTCCGTCGCGGCTTGGCCGAACTGCTCAACCGCCTCTATGCGAGCCTCGGCTTGGGCATCGGGATCAGCTTGGCCATCTTTCGAAGGTTTTGAGCGGTGGCTGCGAGGATGAACTCGTCACGCGCGCCGTTTGGACCTCGTAAACGCAAACGGTCGAGCTTGAGAATGCGCTTGAGGTGCGCGAACAACATC
>NZ_JADPKE010000005.1:0-242257 GCF_023073795.1 Bradyrhizobium sp. 159
CATCGGCCGCTCCTTCCAACTCAGGAGCCACCTTCAGAATCGATTTCTGCCCAATTCGCAATGCCTTACAGAGAACGCTCACATGCGATTCCCCTGCCCTGGAGGGGGAGGGTCGCTATGCATGAAGCGCAGCGCAATGCGTAGCGGGGTGGGGTGACAGTCTCTCATCTCGCACACTGCCCGAGTGGAAGGATCACCCCACCCCGCTCGCGCTTCGCGCAATCGACCCTCCCCCTCCAGGGGAGGTTAAGGAAGAACAGCTACTCGATCTTTTGTCCCGCGGTAGATCCGTCGCGCTCCTGCCATTTGACCGCGAAACGGGCAAAACCGGCAAAATCGCTGCGAAGTTGAGCGGAATTCAGCGAAATGCCGATGTGGTTTGAGCTACCAAGCCTGCCACATTCCGCGTATCCTGTTAGGACCGAACCGGCCGGTTGGCGGGGACTGGCGATTCGAGATCTCGGAGGAAGACCCGCGGAGAAGTCGTGATGGCTAAAGGTACGGTCAAGTGGTTCAACCCGACGAAGGGTTATGGATTTATCCAGCCTGCGTCGGGTGGCAAGGATGTGTTCGTGCATATCTCGGCAGTGCAGAAGGCCGGTCTGTCCACCCTCAACGAGGGACAGACGGTGGAATACGAAGAGATCGCAAACCGGGGCAAGACCTCCGCAGAGAACCTCAAAGTATAAGCCCGCGCCAGCCTTTGCTGCCTCCCGGATCCGTCCGGGAGCTGGGCCAAGAAAATTTCAGAAGACGGCCAGTGCATTCGACGACAGGCGTTGCGACTGCACAAGGATAGCTATTTTTCCCGTGAAGACCGCGCATCCAACGCCACAGCACTGACAATCGCGACGGCATTTCGTCAGCCCACCGGCAACGGTGCGTCGCGCTTGATCTCCTCCATCACCGCATAGGTCCGCGTCTCGCGCACGCCCGGCATCGACAGCAGAGTCTCGCCGAGGAACCGTCGATAGGCGGTCATGTCTGCCAGCCGCGCCTTGACAAGATAGTCGAAGCCGCCGGCAACCATGTGACATTCCAGCACCTCGGGCGCCAGCTTCACTGCGCGCGCAAAACGCTCGAAATTATCGGGCGTGGTCTTGTCGAGCAGCACCTCGACGAACACCAAGAGACCGAGGCCAAGCCGGTGCGGGTTGAGGCGGGCGCCGTAGCCTTCGACAAACCCCTCGCGCTGCAAGCGCTTCAGTCGCTCGCCGATCGAGGTCGGCGACAGCCCGATGCGCTCGGCGAGCTCGACATTGGCAATGCGCCCATCCTCCTGCAAGATCGAGAGGATTTTCCGGTCGATTCGGTCAAGTTCCATATCTTACGGGGCCAAATAGCCAATGATCTTCATTTTCTAAGGCAACTTGGCTAAATTGTCTATCGAGCTACGGTAACGCGGGCCTTATCCTGGATTTCAGCCACAGGACACGCCATGCCGAACATCCCACCGCCCTTCTCCGCGCCCTACGCGGCCGATGATAGCGAGATTGCCGGCCGCCTCTTGCCGGCGTCGCATCTCAGCCCGCCGCAGGAGGCGCGGATCGACCGCACCGCGACGCGGCTGATCGAGGCGATCCGCAAGCGCGACGACCGGCTCGGCGGGGTCGAGGACATGCTGCGGGAATTCGCGCTCTCGACCAAGGAGGGGCTCGCTTTGATGGTGCTGGCCGAGGCGCTGCTGCGCGTGCCGGACGCGCGCACCGCCGACCAGTTCATTGAGGACAAGCTCGGCGAGGGCGACTTCATCCATCACGAAACCAAGTCCACCGCCTTCCTGGTCAATGCCTCGGCCTGGGCGCTCGGCCTCTCGGCACGGGTGATCCAGCCCGGCGAGACGCCTGACGGCACCATCGGCCGGCTGGTGAAGCGGCTGGGGGCGCCCGCCGTGCGCACCGCCACGCGCCAGGCGATGCGGCTGATGGGCAATCATTTCGTGCTGGGGGAGACGATCGAGCAGGCCCTCGAGCGCGGCCGGCCGCGCTCCGGCCAGAAGCCGCGCTATTCCTTCGACATGCTCGGCGAAGGCGCACGCACGGCGGCGGACGCCAAGCGCTATTTCGACGCCTATGCGCGCGCGATCGAGACCATCGGCAAGACCGCGGACAACCATCCCCTGCCCGATCGGCCCGGCATCTCGGTCAAGCTCTCGGCATTGCATCCGCGCTTTGAGGCGATCAGCCGCGAACGTGTGATGCGCGAACTGGTGCCGCTGCTGCTGGACCTCGCGCAGCGCGCCAAAGCCCATGACTTGAACTTCACCGTCGATGCCGAGGAAGCCGACCGGCTGGAGCTGTCGCTCGACGTGATCGCGGCAACACTCGCCGATGGCTCGCTGAGCGGCTGGGACGGATTTGGCCTGGCGATTCAGGCCTATCAGAAGCGCGCGAGCGCGGTGATCGACTATGTCGATGCGCTGGCCCGCGCGCACGACGGTAAGCTGATGGTGCGGCTGGTGAAGGGCGCCTATTGGGACACCGAGATCAAGCGTGCACAGGAGCGCGGGCTCGACGGTTATCCCGTGTTCACGCGCAAGGCGATGACGGACCTGAACTACATCGCCTGCGCTTCGAAGCTGCTGGCTTTGAGGCCGCGCATCTTCCCGCAATTCGCCACCCACAACGCGCTAACCGTCGCGACTGTGCTCGAGCTTGCGCAAGGCAGTGGCGGCTTCGAATTCCAGCGCCTGCATGGCATGGGCGAAGCGCTGTACGAGCAGCTTGCCAAGGACTATGCTGACATCGCCTACCGCACCTATGCGCCCGTCGGCAGCCATCGCGACCTGCTCGCTTATCTGGTGCGGCGGCTGCTCGAGAACGGCGCCAATTCCTCCTTCGTGGCGCAGGCCGCTGATTATCGCGTGCCGGTGTCGGCGCTGTTGCAGCGCCCGGCCGGTGCCATCGAACGTCCGCAACAAGCGGTTCATCCCAGGATTCCGCTGCCCCGCGATCTCTTTGCACCGGAGCGCCGCAATTCGCGCGGGGTCGAGTTCGGTGAGCGTGCCGCACTCGACCAGCTGCTGGCCGACGTCAGGGCTGAGGCGATCGATCTCAAGCCCATCCCAGATGCGACACCGGATCGGGCCAACGCAGCGGTGACTGCTACGCGCGCCAGCTTTGTCGCCTGGAGCCGGACGCCGGCGGCTGCGCGCGCGGCGGCGCTGGAACAGGCTGCGCATCTTTTGGAGAGCCGCAGGGCCCATTTCATCGCGCTGCTACAAGCGGAGGGCGGCAAGACGCTGGACGACGCGCTGTCGGAGCTGCGCGAGGCCGCCGATTTCTGCCGCTATTATGCCGCGCAGGGCCGCAAATTGTTCGGCGTTGACGCGGCCATGCCCGGTCCGACCGGCGAGAGCAATGCGCTCGCCATGCGCGGCCGCGGCGTCTTCGTCGCGATCTCGCCGTGGAATTTTCCGCTCGCGATCTTCCTCGGCCAGGTCACAGCGGCGCTGATGGCCGGCAACAGCGTTGTCGCAAAGCCTGCCGAGCAGACGCCGCGCATCGCGCGCGAGGCCGTAGCCCTGCTGCACGAGGCTGGCATCCCCAAGAGCGCGCTGCATCTCGTCACCGGCGACGGCCGCATCGGTGCCGCGCTGACCGCGCATGCCGACATCGCGGGAATTGTCTTTACCGGCTCGACCGAGGTTGCTCGCAGCATCAACCGCGCGCTCGCCGCCAAGGACGGACCGATCGTGCCGCTGATCGCGGAGACCGGCGGCATCAACGCCATGATTGCGGACGCGACCGCGCTGCCCGAACAGGTCGCCGACGATGTCGTGACCTCTGCCTTCCGTTCCGCCGGCCAGCGCTGTTCGGCGCTGCGGCTCTTGTTCGTGCAGGAGGACGTCGCCGACCGCATGATCGAGATGATCGCGGGCGCGGCGCGCGAGCTCAGAATCGGCGACCCAAGCGATGTCGCGACCCATGTCGGGCCGGTGATCGATCGTGAGGCCAAGCAGCGTCTCGATGCACACATCGCGCGAATGAAGGGCGAGGCGCGGCTGCACTTTGCAGGGCACGCACCGGAGGGCTGCTTCGTCGCGCCGCACATCTTCGAGCTCAAAGAAGCCAGCCAGCTCACCGAGGAGGTGTTTGGGCCGATCCTGCATGTCGTACGCTACCGCGCCGAGAATCTGGGACGTGTCCTGCAAGCGATCGAGCGCACCGGCTACGGCCTCACCCTCGGCGTCCACTCCCGCATCGACGACACCATCGAGGCCATTATCGATCGAGTCCAGGTCGGCAACATCTACGTCAACCGCAACATGATCGGCGCCGTTGTCGGCGTGCAGCCGTTTGGCGGCAATGGCCTGTCCGGAACTGGCCCCAAGGCCGGCGGCCCGCACTATCTCGCGCGCTTTGCCACCGAGCAGACCGTGACCATCAACACCGCGGCGGCCGGCGGCAACGCTGCGTTGCTTGCGGGGGAGGAGTGAGGCCCTGCAGCGGGCGCCGTTGCATCCTGCCGAAACATCGGTCTAATGCTCCCACGAGGCGCCCGCGCCAATTCCAGCGCGCGGGAAACGACAAGAGCGAGGGAGCAACGCCGCGATGGAAAAGGGCATCTTTGCCGGGCTGAAGGTTCTGGACTGCGCGAGCTTCATCGCAGCGCCCGCGGCCGCGACCGTGCTGTCGGATTTCGGCGCCGACGTCGTCAAGATCGAGCCGCCCGGCACCGGGGATCCCTACCGCAATCTGCCGAACCTTCCGGGCTATCCGACCGGTGAGCACAATTTCGCCTGGCTGCTGGAAGCCCGCAACAAGAAGAGCATCGCGCTCGACCTCTCCAAGCCGGAAGCGCAGGCCGTGCTCTATAAGCTGGTGGCGGAGGCCGACGTCTTCATCACCAATATGCCGCCGCCGGTGCGCGCCAAGCTCGGCATCACCTATGACCACCTCGCCCATCTCAACGACCGGCTGATCTACGCCTCCTTCACCGGCTATGGCGAGAAGGGCGAGGAAGCCAACAAGCCCGGCTTCGACAGCAATGCCTATTGGGCGCGCTCCGGCCTGATGGACCTCGTCCGCGCCGATACCGACACGACACCGGCCCGCTCCGTCGCCGGCATGGGCGACCATCCCTGCGCCATGGCCTTCTACGGCGCCATCGTCACCGCGCTCTATCAGCGCGAGAAGACCGGCAAGGGCTCGCATGTCGCTTCCAATCTGATGGCCAATGGCGTCTGGGCCGCGAGCGTGCTGGCACAGGCAAAACTCTGCGGCGCCAAGTTCGGCGAGCGGCGCCCGCGCGAGCGCGCGCTGAACGCGGTGGCCAACCACTACCAGTGCAAGGACGGCCGCTGGCTGATCCTGTCCCTGCTCAACGAGGAGCGGCAGTGGCCGACGCTGGCGCGCTGCCTCGGGCGCGAGGACTTGATCGACGATCCACGCTTCGCCACCAAGGCCGACCGTCACGCCCGTTCGGTCGAGCTGATCAAGATTCTGGACGACACCTTCGCCACCAAGGATCTCGCCGAATGGCGCAGGATCCTCGACGGCAACGGCCTCGTGTTCGGCGTCGTTGCCATTCTCGACGACATCCCCAACGACAAGCAAATGCTCGACAATGAGGTTCTGGTGCCGTTCGAGAACGACACCATGCTCACCATCAACAGCCCGATCTGGATCGACGGCGCCAGGAAGGTGCAGCCGCGCAAGCCGCCCGCTGTTGGCGAGCACAGTGACGAGATTTTGCGTGGGGCGGGATACGACGAGGCGGCGATCAAGCAGCTGCGGGGTACGGGGGCGGTGGGTTAGGAGCCGCGCTCGCACGGCATCGTCATCGCGAGCGCTGCGAAGCAATCCAGAATCCCTCCGCGGATGCATTGCTGGATTGCTTCGCTATGCTCGCAATGACGGTGTGAGACCGTCTCGGTATAATGATCGGCAGCGCATCCCGTCCGCCTGCGAGGTCCCATGCCCAGCTACCGCCTGCACTACTTCCCCGAATCCGGCAACAGCTACAAGCTGGCGCTGATGCTGACGCTTTGCGGCGAAAAATTCGAGCCGGTCTGGACCGATTTCGGCGGCGGCGTCACGCGCACCGCGGAATGGCGCAGGGCGGTGAACCCGATGGGTGAGATCCCCGTGCTCGAAATCGACGGCGTGAAGATGACGCAGACCGCGCCGCTCCTGCTCAAGCTTGCCGATCAGTACGGGCGCTTTGGCGCTGATACGGACGAGGAAAAATTCGAGCTGTTGCGCTGGCTGTTCTGGGACAACCACAAGCTCACCGGCTACATGGCGACCTATCGCTTCATGCGCGCCTTCACCGCGAAAAACGATCCGCAGGTACTGAAGCATTTTCGCCGACGGCTCGAGGACTTCCTCGGCATCCTCGATGGACACCTCCAGCACAATGAATTCGCGATCGGCGCAAAGCCGACGGTCGCCGATATCTCGATGATGGCCTATCTGCATTATCCGAGTGACGAGCACGGCTTCGACTTCGCGGCGAGCCATCCGGCGATCCACGCCTGGCTCGGCCGCATGGCCGCACTGCCCGGCTGGAAGCCGGCCTATGAACTGCTGCCAGGAAAGCGGATGACGAATTACGCCAAGTGAGGGCGCCGACTACCGCAAGGCCAGCCAGCCGAGCGTAAACAGGATCCCGCCGATGATGACCACCATCGCGACCGCCCAGGTGCTAACGCGGATGCTGCCGGTGACCTGCTTGGCTTCCTCGTTGTGCGCAATCTTGCGATTGCGCTCCTTGTTGGCTTCGCTCGGATCCGTCATGGGTCATCCAAATCGGTTTAGCGCGTCTTGATGAAGCACATGCCGATGCGGCGCGAGGCCGCGGCAGCCTGACAGGTGAGGCCTTTAGCACAGCTCCATGACGTAAAACTCTTGTCCGTCGTTCCCGATCCCGCATTTTGCAGGGAACAATGCGCCCCCCAGCCGTCCTGATATTCGCTCCCGGCCAGCTCGCGGCCACCGCGGGTCTGTGGCCGGCTGGCAAATCCGCGTGAGAAATCGGGACGTTTGCCCGCGGCGAATGCAGTCAGGATGTCGCGGCGGCGGAGCTGGTCACCGAAGAAATGCGGCGATGCCGGCACGTTGGCGGAGTTCGAGGACTTGTCCGCAAGCCAATCCATGCCCGGGAAATGGAAGCCGCCGATGCCGCGGGTCTGGTGGCAGCCGGCACAAGTGACGTCGTTGAGACGGCGCTGAAAGCCCGCGACCGAGCGGACGTTCTGCAGATCGATGCCGCGCGCGGCAGCCTGGTTCAAGGCACCGACCACGTCGTCATCGCCGAAGACGGGAACGTCGCCGCCCTCCCCTCTTCCTTCTCCTTGCATCATGCCGAACTCTGGCTGCAACGCTGAGGCATCGAGGCCGGCAGGTGTCGGCACCACCGCAGACGTCGCCAGGAATCTTTCCGGAATCAGCACCGTGCCGCGATCGAACTTTCGCAGATTTTCGGGCGCGAGCAGCCAATCCCTGAACTCGCGCCGAAGCGCATCGTCGGCAAGGATTCGGTCGCGGTCGATTTGGTTCTCCAGCGTCGCTTCCTCGAACGTTTTCCTCGCAGCGTCGTACTTGAACACCTTGAGTAGATAGTCCGAGCTAAAATCGTGCAGCGCCGATTTCGGCGCGACGGAGACCTGGATGTTGGTCTCGATGCGGTCGAGCATGGCATCGTGAGGCGAGGAGCGACTGCCGATCAACTCCTGCCAGTCGCCATTGTCGAGCCAGCGCCGCGCGATCTCGGCGCAGCTGACCGGCTTGTTTCCGTCCGTCTGGCCCGCGTCGCGCGCCTTCATCACCAGATTGAGCGTCATCGGCAGGCGCGTTGCGGTCTTGCCGCCCTCCGGCCTGCTTTCGTAACGCGCGAGACGGTAGATCAGCCGGATCTCACCGCAGGACTCTTCCGAGACATAGGCGCGGTCCATACGGTTGACGATGCCGGCCAGCACGAAACGCGTGTCGCGCGATCTCAGATTGGCTCGGTCGAACAATTGCACGTCAAAGCCTTCGCCGACGCCGATGGTCTCGCCCGGATAGGTCGCCTTGTACCGAGAAATGTAGCGGTCAAACTCCGCATCGATCGCCGGCGGAATCGCTTTGAGCTGCGGCAACGACGAGAACAGCAGGTCGGTCGTGAGCGGGATGTCGGCGTTCCGCTCCGGCCTTAGCAGGCTCGCGATCGTGAGAGCATCGCTCTGATCGAGCCGGCGCAACAGATCAGGATCGGTGATCGCCGTGCCGCGCGCCAATTGCACGTTCTCCGCCGCAGAAAGCGAGACGACACCGCCAAACAATGCGGCGGCAGCAACGACAATTCGCAAGGCGCGGCTCATGCCCCAAGTAACACCGCGGCGACCAGCCTATTCAAGCAAAAAGGCGCCTCACGCAGTGGTGAAGCGCCTTTTCGAAGGCCGGATATGAGGGCTCAACGCGCGACGATCAGGCCCTTGCTGGTGACAACCACCCAGCGGCCGTCCTGGCGGCGGATCGCATCGACGCGGCCGACGCCGGGGATGGGATCGCCGGGATATACCTCGTAGAGGCCGTCGCGGCCTTCGATCAGCGCGCCGCCATTGGCGGCGTTGCGCAGCCTCCAGCCTTCGATCGTCGGCAGGCGGCCGACCTCGGTCTTGGGCGCGGCGGGTGCGGGCGCAGCGGCGGCGGTGGCAACCTGGGTCGGCGCGATCGAGCCGGTGGTCTCCTTGGCGGACGCGGCGGCTGCGGCCGGCGCGAGGGCCGCCGGCGGCGCGGCGCGGAGTTTGTCGACGGCCTCCGACAGTTTTGCGATCTTGGCCAACGGCTCGGCCTGCGCCTTCTCGAGCTTGTCGAGGCGGTCGTTGGTCCGGTTGAACTGGCTCACGTCGGTCTTGGAGGAGCGCTCGACATTGGCCTTCAGCGCGACGAGGTCGGCATCGATCCGCGCGACGGAAGCGTCCAGCGCGCTGGTATCGGCGACCTGTACCGGCGCCGGGGCCGTGGCGGCAAAGTGCATCATCCCTGCGGTCGCGAGCGTGCCGCTGATCGCGCCGACGCAAGCAGCGATCGCCACCACCGCAGCCATCGCCGACAGGCGGCGCTTGCCGCCGACTTCGCGCGGCTCCTCCGCCTTCACATGCGGGGCAAAGTCCTCGCGATCCCAGGAGCGTTCCGATGGCGCCATCACGATCAGCTTGCCGGGCTCCGGCTCGGGCTTGGATTCAGCCCTGGACTCCGCCTTGGACTGAGCCTTGGGTTCAGTCTTGGATTCGAACTTCGGCACCTCGATCCTTGATGTCTCGATTTTTGGCGGCTCGATCTTGACCGGGTCGGGCTTCGGCGGCGCCTCGTGGTCAGGGGCGATCGAGGGGGCGTCGATCCCGGCAGCCTCGACCGTCTGCGAGGCGCTTGCTGCGGCTTCGACGGCGCCATGATCCAGGGAGGCCTGCTCGGGCATTGGTTCGCTCACGGCTCAAATACTCCAGTCTAGGTTGACCTTTTGGTAACTTTCATTGCTTGCGAAATCCTTACCTGGGACCCGCTTACCGAAATTTTAGGAACTCGTCCGAGGCCGAATTTGGCCGGGAAAGTGGAACCGGCGTGGCGACGTGCAACAAATTGTCAGCGGAGGCGGCATTGGGGCGCATTGCGCCCGTAGAATTCACTCGCGAGGCAGGGCGCCTCTCCGACGTGGTTCTGGCCTTGGCCAGTACCGGCGAGATCACATCACCACGGGCGCATCCGGCAGCTCGTTCGAATGCGGTCTTTGCGGCGGGAAATGCCGCGCCAGTTCGCGCGACACGGCCTCGATGCCAGCGATCACGCCGCGCTCGAACTGGCCCGCCCTGAACTCGGTCTCCATCGCGCGGCAGATGCTCTCCCAGCGCTCGGCTCCAACCTTCGCGTCGATGCCGCGGTCGGCGACGATCTCGACGTCGCGGTCGGCGAGCAGGAGATATATGAGAACGCCGTTGTTGTGCTCGGTGTCCCAGATGCGCAGATGCGAGAACATGTCGAGCGCGCGCGCGCGCGCCGGCTGGTTGCGGAACAGCGGCGCACCGTCGAGCGCGCCTTCGACGACGAAGCGGACCTGGCCGGAATGGATGGCTTCGCCCCGCTTGATCGCCTGCTCGATGCGGTCGAGCACGGCCTGCGGAAAAATCCGTTTCGCCCGCCAATGATGCTGCACGAGGTGTCTGGTGATGCGCTTGATGCTCATGACCTACCAACTCCCCGAGGCGCCGCCGCCGCCAAAACTGCCCCCGCCGCCGCTAAAGCTGCCGCTATCGCTGTCGCTCGATGAGCCGCTGCTCCAGCCGCCCGATGAGGAGCCACTCGACCAAGAGCCGCCACGCGGCGACCCCGTGCTTGGTCCCATCGCCGAAAACAGATCGGCGATGAACCCGATGATGAAGCCGAGAACGCCGACCGCCAGGGCGAGGGTGAAAGAGCCGAGAATGAGCCAGGTCAGCGCTGCGATGATGCCGCCGGTCGCCAACGATCCGAGCAGCCGGCCCAGCATGGCCCGGAAGACCCCGCCGACCCCGATCGAGGCGAACAGCGTCACAAGGAAGACCGGCGCGAGGTCGTCCAGATGGCCGAAGCTGACAGTCGGCGATGGAACCGGCAGCGGTTCGCCATCGATGACCCGCATCATGCGATCGACACCGTCCGAGATGCCACCGCTGAAATTGCCGGTCCTGAATTTCGGCGTGATGACTTCATCGATGATCCGCCTCGACGTGACGTCGGTGAGCGCGCCTTCGAGGCCATAGCCGACTTCGATGCGCAAATGCCGGTCGTTCTTGGCGACGATGAGGATGGCGCCGTCGTCGACCTTCTTGCGTCCGATCTTCCAGGCCTCGGCAACGCGGATCGAGAACTGCTCGATCGTCTCCGGCTGTGTGGTCGGCACGATCAGGACAGCGAGCTGGCTTCCCTTCCGATTCTCGAAGTCGCGCAGCTTTTGCGACAGCGTAGCGATCTCGGCGCTCGAGAGCGTGCCGGTCTGGTCAACCACGCGGCCGGTGAGTTGGGGCACGGCGACGTCGGCGTGGACGGGGAGCGCGAAGGCGAAGAGAAGTGCGACGGCGAGAACAAACGAGGAGAAGACCGAAAGGGCCCACCACACCCTCGCTGTCATCGCCCGGCTTGCCGTCTTCGCTGACGCTTCGCCGGCCCAATACCGAGGTGCCCGGCGAAGCCCTTGGAGCCGGGACCGGGCGATCCAGTATTCCAGAGATGGCGGCGAGATACGGAGAGGCCGCGGCGAGCTGGATTCCCCGATTTCGCGGGGAATGACGGCGGTGATTGGGGCTTGGCGCATTCGCGAATCGACGCGCCTACTTCGACGGCGCTGGAGCCGGGTTGAAGTCCACCTTCGGCGCGGTCGAGATCTCTTTCTCGTTCTCGACCGAGAAATTCGGCTTCTCCTTGTAGCCGAATGCCATCGCGGTGAGGTTGGTCGGGAACGATCGGACCGTGATGTTGTACTCCTGCACGGCCTTGATGTAGCGGTTTCGCGCCACCGTGATGCGGTTCTCGGTGCCTTCGAGCTGCGACATCAGATCCTTGAACAGGGCATCCGATTTGAGCTGCGGATAGTTCTCTGTGACGACGAGGAGCCGCGACAGCGCGCTGGAGAGCTCGCTTTGGGCGGCCTGGAATTTCTGGAAGGCGGCGGGATCGTTCAGCACCTCCGGCGTTGCCTGGATGCTGCCGACCTTGGCGCGCGCATTGGTGACGCCGAGCAGCACGTCCTTTTCCTGCTGGGCAAAACCCTTCACCGAATTGACCAGATTGGGGACGAGATCGGCGCGGCGCTGATACTGGTTCACGACTTCGGACCAATTGGCCTTGATCTGCTGGTCCTCGCTCTGGATCGCGTTGTAGCCGCAATTGGCCAAGCTCAGCGAGGCCAGCGCTGCCAGCACGGTCAGGATCTTGCGCATCAAATTTCTCCCGGTGGAATCTGGCGCAAACTACCAGATTGGGCGCGTGAGAAAAGCAGCCGACTGACGCAAGCCTCTTGCCTATCCCCCGACGACATAGTCAACTCGGATAAAACAAGAACGGAAACGGCAAGGGGAAAGCGATGAGCTCGTTCGAGACCATCCTCGTGGAGCGACCGGAGCCGCCGATTGCCCGGATCGTGATGAACCGGCCCGACGCGCGCAACGCGCAAAACCTGCAAATGACCTACGACCTCAACGGCGCCTTCGATGCGGCCGTGCAGGACGACGCGGTCAAGGTGATCATCCTCGCCGGCAACGGTCCGCACTTTTCGTCCGGGCATGATCTGCGTCCCGGGGCTAAGAATGCCGCGGGCGTCGATTTTCCGCCGATCGGAAATTGGGGTGGCTTTGCCGAGCCCAATGCTCACGGCCGCTTCGCTCGCGAGCAGGAAATCTATCTCCAGATCACGCGGCGCTGGCGCAACCTCGCCAAGCCGACTATCGCCGAAGTGCACGGCAAGTGCATCGCCGGCGGGCTGATGCTGGCCTGGGCCTGCGACCTCATTATCGCCAGCGACGATGCGCAGTTCTGCGACCCCGTCGTCACCATGGGCGTCTGCGGCGTCGAATGGTTCGTCCATCCCTGGGAGCTCGGCCCACGCAAGGCCAAGGAGTTCCTGTTCACCGCTGATAGCTGGAGCGCCCAGGAGGCGCATCAGCTCGGTATGGTCAATCAGGTCGTGCCACGCGCGGAGCTGTCAGCAAGCGTGCTGGCGCTGGCGCGCCGGATCGCGACGAAACCGTCCTTCGCGCTGAAGCTGACCAAGGAGGCCGTCAACCGCTCGATGGACGTGATGGGCCAGCCCGCCGCGATCGACCAGGCCTTTGCGCTGCATCAGCTCTGCCATGCCCACAATCTCCAGGAGTACGGCATGATCGTCGATCCCTCCGGCCTGCATCCCTCGGTGCGCAAGCCGCCGGCGGCGGAGTAGACACATGGACCTCAATCTCAGCGACGAGCAGCGCCTGCTGCGCGAGAGCGCGGAACGCTTCGTAGCCGAAAGCTACGATGCCGCTCACCGCCGCACGATGGCAAGCGATCCGCTCGGCTTCAGCCTGGCCGTCTGGAGGCAGTTCGCCGAGCTCGGCTGGCTGGCGTTGCCGCTTCCTGAAGAGTTCGGTGGGCTTGGCGGCGGCGCGATCGATGTCGGCATCCTGATGGAAGCTTTTGGCCGCGGGCTGGTGTCGGAGCCCTATGTCGCAACCGTGGTGCTAGGGGCCGCGCTGATCGCTAGATGCGGCACCACGGCGCAAAAGCAGGCGAGCCTGCCCAAGGTCGGGGACGGATCACTGAAGCTCACCTTGGCGCATTCCGAGCGCACGGCGCGGTTCGATCTCGCTAAGGTCGCAACCAGCGCCAACAAGACGTCGCAGGGCTGGCATCTGGCCGGCAAAAAGATCGCGGTGCTCGACGGGCATGCTGCCGACGAGATCATCGTCTCCGCACTCATGCATGACCATCACGGACCTTCCGGGCGGATCGGCCTGTTCGTGGTGCCGGCGGCGGCACCGGGCCTCACAATCTCCGACTACGCTCGCCTCGGCGGCGGACGCGCCTGCAACATCGAGCTGTCGGACGTGCAGCTGCCTGCGGACGCCCTGCTCGGCGACGGCAGCGATGCTCTGCCCGCGATCGAATGGGCCGTCGACCGCGCCATGGCCGCCCTAGGTGCGGAAGCCGTCGGCATCATGCAGACGCTGCTCGACACCACGCTGGAATACACCAAGATCCGAAAGCAGTTCGGCCGTCCACTTTCCGCCAACCAGGTGATCCGCCACCGCCTCGCCGACATGGCGATGCAGGTCGACGAGGCGCGCTCGATGGCGCTGCGCGCCGCACTGAAAGCCGACGCCGAACCCGTTGAGCGCGCGCGGGCTGCGTCGGGCGCGAAGGCCAAGATCGGCAAGTGTGCGCGCTTCGTCGGCGAGCAATCGATCCAGCTCCATGGCGGCATGGGCGTCACCGAGGAGCTCGAGGTCGGCGCCTATTTCAAGCGGCTGGTCGCCTTCGACACGCTGTTCGGCGGCAGCGCGCACCACTATGCCCGTCACGCCCGGCTTGGCCGTACCAAAGTGCCGGCCTGATACGAGGAGCGCATCATGGACCTGTCGTTCAATGCCGAGGAGCGCGCCTTCCAGGACGAGGTGCGCGGCTTCATTGCGAAAAACCTGACCGAGGAGATGAAGCGCGCAACCGCGCTGACGCCCTCGGTGTTCTCCGATCCTGACATCGGCAAGGCCTGGCAGCGCGCGCTGCACCGGCAGGGTTGGGGCGCGCCGGGCTGGCCGGTCGAATATGGCGGGCCGGACTGGACCCCGGCGCAGCGCTGGATCTTCGAGACCGAATGCGCACGCGCCGGCGTGCCGAACGTCAACGTGATGGGCGTGAAGATGGTCGGCCCCGTCATCATCGGATTCGGCAGCCCCGAGCAGAAGAATTTTTATCTGCCGCGTATTCTCTCAGGTGACGATTATTGGTGCCAGGGCTATTCCGAGCCAGGCTCGGGCTCCGATCTGTCGTCGCTCAAGACGCGCGCGGTGCGCGACGACGACGACTACATCATCAACGGCACGAAAATCTGGACCACGCATGCCCACCACGCCAACCGCATGTTCGCGCTGGTGCGCACCAGCGACGGGCCACGGCAGCAGGACGGCATCAGCTTCATCCTGATCGACATGAAGACGCCGGGCATCACCACGCGTCCGATCCTCACCATCGGCGGCGACCACGAGGTCAACCAGGTGTTCTTCGACGACGTGCGCGTGCCCGTCGCCAACCGCGTCGGCGAGGAAGGCAAGGGCTGGACCTATGGCAAATATCTGCTCGAGTTCGAGCGCGGCTCCGGCATCGCCTCGGCGAAGCTGCGCGAGGGATTGAAGGCGATCGCGGACCTTGCCAAGTCCGACCTCACGGGCCGCGCGATCGACAGCCCTGACATCGCAACGCGCATCTCCGAGGTCGAGGTCGACATTGATGCGCTTGAAATGACCGAGCTGCGCGTGCTCTCGGCGCTGCAGACCGGACAAAATCCCGGCGCGGTGTCGTCGATCCTGAAGCTGCGCAACAGCGAAATCCGGCAAGCCGTGACGCGGTTAGGGGCCGACGTGATCGGTCACGACGCCCTCGCGGTGGAGCCGATGCGGCCGCTCTACAGGCTCAACCACGAGCCGCCGATCCCGGAGGAGATGCTGACGGTGATCCCGGAATATCTCAACGGGCGAGCGTATACGATCTTCGGCGGCACGTCGGAGATCCAGCGCGATATCATCGCGAAGATGATGCTGGGGATTTGAGGCCTGTAGCCCGGACGGAGCGAAGCGCAATAGGAGTTACGGCTCGCTCATCCGTCATTGCGAGGAGCGCTTGCGACGAAGCAATCCAGAATTTTCCGCGGAGAAAATCTGGATTACTTCGCTGCGCTCGCAAAGACGGTGCACCTGAAATATTAACCACCCGCCTTCGCGTCCCGGATCGCCTGCCAGATCTTCTGCGGCGTCAGCGGCGTGTTGAGCTGGGTGATGCCAAGCTCGGCGAGCGCATCCATCACGCCATTGGCGACGCAGGGCGGGCCGCCGATGGCGCCGGATTCGCCGCAGCCCTTGGCCCCGAGCGGATTGGTGCGGCAGGGCGCGGAATCGTCGAGCGTCACCACAATCGGCGGCACGTCGTCGGCGCGCGGGATGCAGTAGTCCTGGTAACTCGCGGTGAGGAGCTGACCGTCGGCATCGTAGGACACGCCCTCATACAACGCCTGACCAATGCCTTGCACAACGCCGCCATGGATCTGCCCGGTGACCAGCATCGGGTTCACGGCAACGCCGACGTCGTCGACGGTGGTGTAGCGCACGACGCGGGAGACGCCGGTCTCGGGATCGATCTCGACCTCGCAGATATGCGTGCCGTTCGGCCAGCTCGGTCCGTCCACCTCGCCTTCGGAATCGACGCTGAGCTTGGCGCCGCTCTCCTTCTCGGCGAGATCGAACAGGCTGATGCGGCGGTCGGTGCCGACCACGGTGAGCATGCCGCCCTGATACTCGATGTCCTCGACCGAGGTCTCCAGCACGTTCGCGGCCTTCTCGCGCGCCTTCTGGATGAGGTCATTGGAGGAGACGGCCACGGCCGTGCCGCCGACGAACAGCGAACGGGAGCCGACGCTACCAAAGCCCATGGCGAGATCAGTGTCGCCTTGGACGACGTCGATCTTGTCCATGGGAATGCCGAGGGTGCCGGAGATCATCTGGGTGTAGGTGGTCTGCAAGCCCTGCCCCATCGCCATGGTGCCGGAATGCAGCACGACGCGGCCTTGCGAGGTCGCGTGCAGGCTGACCTTCTCGGTATGCGCGCGCCCGCCAGTCCATTCGATATAGGAGGTGAGACCGCGGCCGTAGAGCAGGCCCTTCTTCCTGGCCGCCTTCTTGCGCGCGGCAAAGCCGTCCCAGTCGGCGAGCTTCACGGCGCGGTCGAGCATGTGCGCAAAGGCGCCGGAGTCATAAATCTGGCCCGCGGCGTTCGTATAAGGCAGCTGCGCCGGCTTGATGTAGTTGGCCTTGCGGATCGCGCGCGGATCCATGCCGATCTTTCGCGCAGCCGCGTCTAACAGGCGCTCGACGATGAAGACGGCTTCGGGACGGCCCGCACCGCGATAGGCGCCGACGGGTGCGGTGTGGGTCATCACCGACTTCACCTCGAAATGCACCAGCGGCAGATCGTAGACGCCGGTCTGCACGAACGGCCCGAGCACCAGCGGGATGATGTTGGCCGCACCCGAGGAATAGGCGCCGGTGCAGCCGATCGACTTGACGCGATAGGCCAGCACCTTGCCCTTCTCATCCAGCGCGAAGGAAGCGGTCGAGGTGAGATCGCGGCCATGGGTGCCGCCAACGAACTCGTCAGTGCGGTCGCCGCGCCAGCGGATCTTCTTGTTCAGCTTGGTCGCGGCATAGGCGACGATGCCATCCTCGGGATAGAGGTTGGTCTTCTGGCCGAAGCCGCCGCCGATGTCGCCGACCAGCACCCGCACGCTGTCATTGGGACGCTTGAGCACGGCCTCCGCCAGCACGTCGCGAGTCGAGGCCGGTGTCTGCGACTGCACGTGCAGCAGGAGCCGTCCCGTCTTCTTGTCGATTTCGGCGATGGTCGAGCGCGGCTCCATTGCGGATGGAACGAGGCGTTGGCTGACGAGATCGAGCTCGACCGTGTGCGCCGCTTTGGCAAAAGCCTCGTCCACCTTGGCGGCATCGCCATAGCTCATCGCGCCGACGATGTTATCGGGCGCTTCCGGCCACACCACGGGCGCACCGGGCTTTACGGCCTCCACCGGGTCGACCACCGCAGGCAGCACGTCGTATTCGACCACGATCGCTTCGGCCGCGCTCTGCGCCTCCACGCGCGAGGCGGCCACGACGGCGGCAACCGCTTCGCCGGCGTAGCGCACGACTTCATGGGCCAGCAGCCGGCGCGGGGGCACCGTCATCGGCTTGCCGTCGGGACGTTTGAAAATGTTCAGCGTCGGAATGCTGCCGATGTCGTCCTTGACGAGGTCGGCGCCGGTATAGATCGCGGTGACGCCAGGCATCGACGCCGCGGCGCTGGTGTCAATCGAGACGATCTTCGCGTGCGCATGCGGCGAGCGCAGCACGTGCAACCACAACGCGCCGTCTGCCGGTTTGTCGTCGATGAATTGCCCCTTCCCGGTGAGCAGCCTAAGGTCTTCCAAACGCTTGACGGGCTGTCCCGCTCCGAAACGCAAATTGCCGGGAAGAATGTTCATTCCGTTATGTCCTTGAAATCCGGAAAACGACCGCGGCGGTTTTAGCCGATTTTGCAGTCGATACAACCGAGCCGCAGCACATCAGCATTGCGTGCCACGCCCCCATTGGCCGCGCAGATTGCCACGTCAGGAACGCTCGATGTCGATGATGCCCACATTCACGTCGCGGGTGTCCGAGCCCCGCTTGACAGTGAGGCGAATGGACTTCCCGGCGCCGGCCTGCTCCAGCGCATCGGTCAAGTCGGAGAGGCGCCTCACCGGCTTGCCTTCGACCGCGGTGATGATGTCTCCGACCGCGCCAGTCGACAAGTTGACCCCGCGAATCCCCGCCCGCTCCGCAGGGCTGCCGGGGGCCGTCCGCACCACGATCACGCCTTGGACGCCAAGCCGCGTCGAAACATCCTCGCTGGCGGCCACGATGCCGATGCCGGGGGTCGGCACGCGACCGTTGCGGATGAGTTCGGGGACAATCCGGTTCACGACATCGACCGGCACCGCGAAGCCGATGCCGGCGTTCGAGCCGGATGGCGATATGATCGCCGTCGTGACGCCAATCAGCCGGCCTGCGGAATCCAGCAGCGGCCCGCCTGAATTGCCTGGGTTGATCGCTGCATCAGTCTGGATGACGTTGGCAATCTCCCGGCCGCCATGGGTCGGAAGCCTGCGCTTGAGAGCACTGATGATGCCGCTGGTCATGGATTGATCCAGCCCGAAGGGATTGCCGATCGCAAAGGCGGATTGCCCGACCTTCAGATCGTTCGAACTGCCGAGAGCCACCGGCGGAGGGAGTTCACGCACACTCCGGATTCGCAGGACCGCAAGATCGTAATTGGGAGCCGTACCGACCAGGTCAACCTGGGCTACCTCTCCCGACGCAAAGCGCACCGCCATCTCGCCGCCATTGGCCACGACATGATTGTTCGTCACAAGGTGCCCCTCGGCGTCCCAAACGAATCCCGTGCCGGAAGCGCCGCCCTGGCCCTCCTCACCCATGAGAGGACTAGCCGCCGATCTCACCGCTACCTGGACAACCGAAGGCGACACGCGCTCGAAGATGTCGATCGTGGCCTTTTCGGCCTCCGACAGCGGCCCGCGCTGCTCGACGGCTCGCGCGGCGGGAGTGGTCCACGGCGCATGCTGGATTTTCGCGGCAGTGACCACGAGCAGCAGAGCGGCCAGGGCTGCCGCGGCAATTCCGTAGCGACGATTCATGGGTGATCACCGCGGTGTACTGAAGACAATGCTCAGAATGCTCATGCCTGAGGTGGCGGATCTCGCTCACGCAGCAACGTCGCAAGCGCCTGGAAGTTTCCTGATCGAAGCAGATAGGAATAGGTCGGCTTGCGGCAGCATCTGGGGGCATATTGCCGCGTGACAATCGGCTATGCCAGCTCCCGCAACGCCGCTTCCACGATCCTGCGCTGCTCGGCCGTCAGCGCGGCCTGCGGCGGCACAGGGTCGGCGACGTCGTAGCCCTGGATCGAAAGCCCCGCCTTGATGCAGGCGGCGAGATTAAAGCGGGCAAAGGCCTCGTTGATGCGCCACAGCCTGCGCTGAAGCTTCATGGCCTCCTCCCAGCGACCAGCCCTGCACAGTTCGTACAGCGCAACGCTCTGGCGCGGGATGATGCAGGCCGGGCCTGCCATCCAGCCGAGACCGCCGATCAGCATCACCGCGACCGGGATATGGGCGGAGGCCGCGAACACCCGCAAGCCATCGCCGCAGCGGTTCATGATCGAGAGCAGCCGGCCGGTGTTGGTCGAGGCGTCCTTGATGTAGCCGATGCGCGGATGCTCGGCGAGGCGCGCGATGACATCGAGGGTGAGGTCGGAGCGTTGGAATTGCGGATTGGTGTAGATCACGATGGGGATGTCCACGGCATCGGCGATGGCGCGGAAGTAGGATTCGACCTGGGCATCGGCGAGCGGGAAATACGCCTCCAAAATCGCCAGGATGCCGTCGGCACCGAGCTTCTGGTACGCTTTCGCCTGCGCCACCGCGTCCGCGATCGAGGTTGAAGCGACGCCCGCGACCACCGGCACGCGGCCCTTGGCCGCCTCGATCGTGGTCTGCACGATCGCCATGCGCTGCGCGGCATTGAGATAGGCGAACTCGCCGGTCGAGCCCAGCGGCGTCAGCCCGTGCACGCCGGCGGCGATTAGATCGTCGCAGAGCTTGCCGAGGACTTCGGTGCGCACCGTGCCACCGGCATCGACGGGCGAGACGAGATAGGGAAAGACACCGTGGAATTCGGACATGTCGGGCGTGGACCCCGGTCAATTGGTTTGCGCCTGAGGCGTATTACCAACGCCTGCGCCGGCGATCAAACCCTGAGAAGGCGCACCCGCGTGCCCCAGGGATCGACGGCCTCCAAGCCGTCCGCAAGCGCCCTGACCCGTGCGCCAACCTTGCGTAGGCGCTCCTCCTGGGCTGCGAGGATGTCCTGCTTCTCGGTCACCAGCGAGAACCAGGCAAGACCGGTCATTTGATCGTCGCGTTGGCCGGCACCCTGGCTCTGCCAGACATTCATGCCGAGGTGATGATGATAGCGGCCCGAAGACAGGAACGCGGCGCCGCTGCGGCGGCGGGTCGGGTCGAGGCCGATGCTGGCGTGATAGAAGCTCTCGGCCTGCGCGAGATCGCCGACGCGCAGATGCATGTGGCCGATGCGCAACCCTTCCGGCGCACCGGCATAGTCGGCCACGCGTGTATTGGTCAGCGACAGCAAGTCGGGGATGTTGAGCTCGTCGGTTGCCATCTTCACGCCGCCCTCGCTCCACTGCCATTGCGAGGGATCGCGGTCGGCATAGACCTCGATGCCGTTACCTTCGGGATCGTCGAGATAGACGGATTCGCTGACAAGGTGATCGGCAAATCCCGACAGCGGCACGCGATGTGCGGCGGCATGCACCAGCCAACGCGCGAGATCCTTGCGCGTCGGCATCAGGAAGGCGGTGTGATAGAGGCCGGCGGCGTTGCGCGGCTCGATTGCGGCATTGGGACGGGCTTCCAGCACCAGCAGCGCGAGGCCGGCCGTGCCGAGCTTCGCGCCAGTCGCCGAGCGCTCCATCACGGTGAGCCCGATCACGTCGCGGTAGTAATCGGCGAGCTTGTCGAGGTTCTTCACCCGGAGCGTCACCATGCCGACCCGCATCGGCGTTCGGCTGGCATAGGTCGGGCCACCGCCCTGCGCATTGCCTTCGGCGCGCGCCGCGGCAGCCGCCGCCATTGCGAGAGAGGCCGCGCCGGCGAGCTGAAGCAGGGTGCGGCGGGTGAGATCGATGCTCATTCAGTCAGGGCTCGCGGAAATGGTTTGACGCCGTACAGCGCAATGTCGGGCCGGTTGCTACACGTTTCCGTGAGTGGGTCCCAATCACATGTTCGTCGGCCGGCACTGACGCTGCCCTGGCCACCCGGCCAGTTTCCGGATTGCCTGCGACATCCCAGATTGAGCACAGCTACAGGAGCCTGCCATGACCGACCCAACTCCTCTGTCTTCACTGTCGTCCGCGCTCGCGGACATGGTGGCGCGCACCGCACCGTCCGTCGTCTCCGTCTACTCGCATCGCTCCCGCGCGAGCGGCTTCGTGTGGAAGCCAGGCCTGATCGTCACGGCCGACGAGGCCCTCGCCGACGAGGGTGCGGTCGAGATCGGCCTTCCCGACGGCAGCCGAGTGGCCGCCGCTATCGCCGGTCGCGACCATACGACCGATATCGCGCTGCTGCGCACTGAGGCCGCGATTGCCCCGGTCAAGCTGACCACATCGGTCCCTGCGCTAGGCACGCTGTCGATCGTTGTCGCCACCAATCGCGATGCGCCGAGTGCGGCGCTCGGGATGGTATCGGCGTCCGGCAAGAGCTGGCGCTCCTTACGCGGCGGCGACATCGATGCGCGGATCGAGCTCGACGTCCGCCTGCGCGGTAGCCAGCAGGGCGGCCTTGCGCTCGATGCATCGGGTGAAGCCTTCGGCATGGCCGTGCTCGGCCCGCGGCGGGTGCTGGTGATCCCGACGGCGACGATCGAGCGCGTCGCGCCGCAGCTCGAGGCGCGCGGCCGCATCGCGCGCGGTTATCTCGGCGTCGGGCTGCAGCCGGTGCGGCTCGACGACGGTATCGGTGCGATGGTGATGAATGTCGACAAGACCGGGCCTTCGGCCGCGGCCGGCATCCGCCAGGGCGACGTGATCGTGGCGGTCAACGACCAGAAACTGTCCGGCGTGCGCGCGCTGTCGCGGACGCTGGGACCTTCCAGCGTCGGCGCGGTGGTCGATGTCGCAGTTCGCCGCGGCGGCGAGCCGGTCAGCTTCAAGGTCACGGTCGGCGAGAGGCCGGAGGCGTGAGCGAGGACAACGCGCCGGAGATCGTGCTCGCGCTGGAGATCGACGACCCAGCCCTCGCCGATCGGCTGGCCAAGCTGCTCGGCAACGTCGCCGGACTTCGCCTCGTCGCGCCTGGCGAAGCCGCCGCGGCGACGATTGTTGCCCGCGATCCGCGCATCATGCCCGGCGACATCGCGCTGACCCAGCGCGAGCTCGACGTGCTGGCGCTGATGGCCGAGGGCGCCTCCAACAAGATGATCGCGCGCCAGCTCGGCATCTCCGTGCACACCGTGAAATTCCATGTCGGCTCGCTGCTCGACAAGCTGGATGCCACCGGCCGCACCGACGCGGTCGCGCATGCGGCGCGCCGCGGCGTGATCGAGCTGTGACACCACCAATTCACGTCGCTAGTGCCGCCTTGAAGCTGAGCTGGACGGTGAGGCCCGGCGCATTGTCATGCAGCGCGATCTCGGCGCCATGGAGGCGCGCGACTGCGGCGACGAGACTGAGACCGAGGCCATTGCCCGGCGTATAGCGGCTCTGCTCGAGCCGGTAGAAGCGCTTGAACACGTAATCGCGTTCCTCCGCGGGAATGCCCGGGCCGTCGTCGGCGATCGCGATCACCGCGCCGCCATCGGCGCTGCGGCAGGTGACGGTCACCTGCCCGCCTTTGCGGCCGTGCTTGATCGCGTTGTCGACGAGATTGGCGATGGCATCGAACAAGAGGTCGCGGTCGCCGGTCACCGGCACCTCGCGGTCGCTGGCGAGACTGAGCTTTGTGGCGACCTGCTCGGCGGCGGCATCGTAGAGCTCGACGACCTCGCCGGCGATCTCGGCGAGGTCGAGCCCGCGGAAGGCGCCGGTGCGGGCCCGGGTCTCGATCTCCGATATCCGGGTGATGGAAGCGAACATGCCGAGCACGGCGTCGAGATCGGCGATGGTGTCGCCGATCAGCGCCGCATCCGCCTCGCTGTTGCGCGGGGTGTGATAGGCCTTTTCCAGCCGTCCGCGCATGCGCGTCAGCGGGGTGCGCAGATCGTGGGCGACGTTGTCGCTGACCTGTTTGACCTCCCCCATCAGCGTCTCGATGCGGTCGAGCATTTGATTGAGGTTTTCCGCGACGCGGTCCCATTCGTCGTTGCTGCCGCGCAGGGGAATGCGCTGGTCGAGGCCGGCGAGCATGATGGCGCGGCTGGTGGCGTTGATCTGCTCGATCCGCCCGACCGTGCGCCGCGTCACCAGCACGGCCGCGAGCCCGGCGAGCACCAGAAGCAGCACGGCGACCGCAGCGATCGCGAGCTCGATCATGCGCGCGAAGGCATCGTGATCGCCGGCCTCGCCGAGCCGGCTCTGCACATAGGCGAGCGTGCCGAAATAGACGTAAGCCATGATCGCCGCGACGATCAGCCCGAACGCCGCGATCGCGATCAGCGCGAGGCGGAAGGTCGAGGAGCGGAGCGTCTTAGCCAGGAGCACGGAGGCAATATCCGATGCCGCGGATGGTGTGGATCAGCGGATAGGCTTGGGCATCGTCGACCTTGCGGCGAACGCGCCCGACATAGACGTCGATGATGTTGGTGGAGGGATCGAAATGCAGGTCCCAGACGTGCTGGAGCAGCATTGCGCGGGAGACGACGCGGCCCTCGTTACGAACGAGATATTCAAGCAGCTGGAATTCGCGCGGCAGCAGCGGGATCTTGCGGCCGCGGCGACTGGCGCTGCGTGCGATCAGGTCGACGGCGAGATCGCCGACCCGCAGCAGCGTCTCCTTGGCGATGGTCTCGCTGCGGCGGCCAAGCGCCTCCAGCCGTGCGAGTAGCTCGACGAACGAGAACGGCTTGACGAGATAATCGTCGCCGCCGGCGCGCAGGCCGCGCACGCGATCATCCACCTCGCCAAGCGCGGAAATGATCAGGAACGGCGCAGCGATGCCGTCGTCGCGCAATTGGCGCATCACGGTGATGCCGTCGATATCGGGCAGCATGCGGTCGATAGTGATCACGGCATAGTCGCGCGCGCCGCCCTGGTGAAGCGCTTCGCGGCCCGTGCCGGCAAGATCGACCTCGTAACCGGAGGTCGTCAGTTCCTCGACGAGCTGGCCTGCAGTCTCCGGATCGTCCTCGACGACCAGGATGCGGCGGTGACCTCCGGTCATGACGAACTCCGCGCGACGATCGCCACCAGACTATCCCGTTCCGGGGCTGAGCGGAACTGCCCGGTGGCGACCGCGACAATGGTGCGGTCCGGCGATGCTAGTACCAATAGTCTCCGCACACATTGACCCATCGCCAGCCATAGGGCGTCCAGCTCCTGCGCCAGCAGCCGTCGTCGTAATAGCTGGCGTAGATGAAGGGCGCGCCAAAGAAGGCGAACCGGTGGAAGCGATGATGATGATGGAAGAACGCATGCCGGCCGATGAAAGGCCTGCCGTGCCAGCCCGTGCCGGCAAACCGCGGTCCAAAGGCGGCACGGGTCGCGAGCGGAGCAGCGGCAAAGCGCGGCCCGATGGCGGCGCGGGCGGCCATTGGCGAACCGGCGAAGCGCGCGCCACCGAAATGAGCGCCGCCCATGCCGCCCACTCGCATGCCCCCGCCACCCATGCCGCCACCACCGACATGCATGCCGCCACCCCCGAAGTGGCCACCGCCGCCAAACCCGCCATGTCCGCCACCGCCGGCGCGGGCAAGAACGGGCGACGCGACCGCCAGCGTCGCGGCAACTGCCGCTGCGGCGAGGCCTGTGAGAAGCCTGTGTTTCATCGGAAAATCCTCCCTACAGTGCGGTGGTCACACAGCCGCACTCGAAGGTTCAGAAGAGGAGAACGCGCCGTCTCCTTCAACTTACAAATGCGCCAGATTCTGACGCGCGTGTTAGGGAGGCGGGCCACCGCTCTCTCCTCGTCAGTTGCAAGCAGCTCTTGCGACGAAGCAAATCCAGACTGTCCAGTGGAGGCAGTCTGGATTGCTTCGCTACGCTCGCAATGACGACGCGATAGAACTCGCTATCCGTGGAGCAGATCGCCTCTCCCCGATGGGCGAGGAGAGACTCACACCCGCTTGCCGCCGTTCTTCTCGGCTGCACGTCGCAACGCCTCCGCAAGCGCGCCGCCGCCGGAGGATTCCTGCTTGCGCGGCGCCGACGAGGTCATGCGCGCGCTGTTGCGCGAATTGTTGTCGCGCTGCATGCCGGGCGCGTCCTTCTTGGCGCCGACCTCGTCATCCAGCCGCAGCGTCAGCGAGATGCGCTTGCGGGCGACCTCGAAGTCCAGCACCTTCACCTTGACGATGTCGCCGGGCTTCACCACCTCGCGCGGATCCTTGATGTAGGTCTTGGACATCGCCGAGATGTGCACGAGGCCATCCTGGTGCACGCCGATGTCGACGAAGGCCCCGAAGGCGGCGACGTTGGTCACAGTGCCCTCGAGGATCATGCCCTTCTTGAGATCCTTGATCTCCTCGACGCCTTCCTTGAACACCGCGGCCTTGAACGCCGGGCGCGGGTCGCGGCCGGGCTTTTCGAGCTCGCGCAGAATATCGGTGACGGTCGGCAGACCGAAGGTCTCGTCGACGAAATCCTTCGGCTTCAGCGTGCGCACGATATCGCTGCTGCCGATCAGCGCCTTGATGTCGCTCTTGGTCGCCGCGAGAATCCGGCGCACCACCGGATAGGCTTCCGGATGCACGCCAGAGGCGTCGAGCGGATCCTCGCCGCCGACGATGCGCAGGAAGCCCGCACACTGCTCGAATGCCTTCGGCCCGAGCCGCGGCACGTCCTTGAGCGCCTTGCGCGATTTGAACGGGCCGTTGGCGTCACGGTGCGCCACGATGCTCTGCGCAAGGCCTGTGCCGACGCCCGACACGCGGGCCAGTAGCGGTGCGGAGGCAGTGTTGACATCGACGCCGACGGCGTTCACGCAATCTTCGACCACGGCATCGAGCGATTTGGCGAGCTTGGCCTGGCCGAGGTCGTGCTGGTACTGGCCGACGCCGATCGCCTTGGGCTCGATCTTGACAAGCTCGGCGAGCGGGTCCTGGAGCCGCCGCGCGATCGAGACCGCACCGCGTAAGGTGACGTCGAGATCAGGCAATTCCTCCGAGGCGAAAGCCGAGGCCGAATAGACCGACGCGCCCGCTTCGGACACGACGATCTTGGTCATCTTCAGTTCGGGCAGGCCTTTGACGAGGTCTGCCGCGAGCTTGTCGGTCTCGCGCGAGGCGGTGCCGTTGCCGATCGCGATCAGCTCGACGCGATGCTTCAGCGCGAGCCTGCCTAGGGTCGCCAGCGACTCGTTCCATTGCCGCTGCGGCTCGTGCGGGTAGATTGCGGTGGTGTCGACCACCTTACCGGTCGCATCGACAACCGCGACCTTGACGCCGGTGCGGTAGCCGGGATCGAGCCCCATGGTGACGCGGGTGCCGGCGGGCGCGGCGAGCAGGAGGTCGCGCAGGTTCGAGGCGAACACCCGGACGGCCTCGGTCTCGGCCGAATTCCACAACCGCATGCGCAGATCGATGTTGAGATGCACCTGGATCTTGGTGCGCCAAGCCCAGCGCACGGTGTCGATCAGCCAGCGGTCGCCGGGGCGCTTCAGGTCGGCGATGCCGAACCGCTTCATGATCTTCAGCTCATAGGCGCTCGGCACGCCCGGCGGCGGCGCCTCGGCCTCGGCCTGGATCTGGAGGTCGAGGATCTCTTCCTTCTCGCCGCGGAACATCGCCAGGATGCGGTGCGACGGCAGCTTCGTCAGCGGCTCGGAGAAATCGAAATAATCGGCGAACTTCTCGCCCTCGGTCTTCTTGCCGTTGCGCACCTTGGAGACCATGCGCGCATTGGTCCACATCTCCTCGCGCAGAGCGCCGATCAGATCGGCGTCCTCGTCGAAACGTTCGACCAGGATGGCGCGGGCGCCGTCGAGCGCGGCAGCGGCATCGGCAACGCCCTTCTCGGCGTCGACAAAGGCTTCGGCCACGGCCTTGGGATCATTGCCAGGCTCTGCCATCAGCTGATTGGCGAGCGGCTCGAGGCCGGCTTCCTTGGCGATCTCGGCCTTGGTGCGGCGCTTCGGCTTGAACGGCAGATAGATGTCTTCGAGGCGCGCCTTGCTGTCGGCGGCAAGAATGCTGGCTTCGAGAGCCGCGTCGAGCTTGCCCTGCTCGCGGACCGATTCGAGGATGGCCTTGCGGCGGTCTTCAAGTTCACGCAGGTAAACCAGGCGCTCCTCCAGGGTGCGCAATTGCGCGTCGTCGAGCGCACCGGTCGCTTCCTTGCGGTAGCGGGCGATGAAGGGAACCGTGGCGCCGCCGTCGAGCAGCGTCACCGCTGCCTCGACCTGCTCGGCACGAACCCCAAGCTCCTGCGCAATTTTCTGGTTGATATTTGCCACGCGAGAATTCCTCTATCCTAGCACGCGACACGGCGGCGAACCACCGGCCACGGGACGCCGCTTATGAACCAACCGGGGTTGATTCATCAAGGTGCAGCGGACGGCCGTCGACAGAGGATTTTTTGTTGAACCGATGCGATCTCGCCACATTCGTGGAGATGGCGAAGACGGCGCACAAATTCCGCTGTCGTCCTGGCGGAGACCAGGACTCACCGCTAGTCTGTCGATCACGGCCGGAAGCAATACCGAACGACGAATCTTCGCCAAATTGCTCCCTGGGGTAATGGGTCCTGGCTTTCGCCAGGACGACGACGGGGATTGACAGGCGCCAAGCTTGGACGACTGTTTTGTCTGCCGGACCACCGAACCCCCAAAGAGAAGTGCGATGCAGACGACATCGGTCGACGCCATCAGGATC
The DNA here is from genome assembly GCF_023073795.1 of Bradyrhizobium sp. 159. Classification (NCBI taxonomy): domain Bacteria; kingdom Pseudomonadati; phylum Pseudomonadota; class Alphaproteobacteria; order Hyphomicrobiales; family Nitrobacteraceae; genus Bradyrhizobium; species Bradyrhizobium sp. 159. The sequence goes on from NZ_JADPKE010000005.1 coordinate 27,857, forward strand.
GCCACCAAGGGCCCCGGCGACGTGTCCGGCCTCATCAGTATGATCAGCTCAGGCGCGATCGATCCAAGCGAAATCCTCGCAATCCTCGGCAAGACCGAGGGCAATGGCGGAGTCAACGATTTCACGCGGGAATATGCTGTGGCCGCGTTGTGCGCGGCGCTTGCGCCGCGGCTCGGCCTGTCTCCAGAGGAGGTCGAGCAGCGCATCGCCTTCGTGATGTCGGGCGGCACCGAAGGCGTGCTCAGCCCGCATATCACGGTGTTTACGCGGCGCGACGTCGAGGGGCGGCCGGCGGGCATGTCCGGCAAGCGCCTGAGCATCGGCATGGCACACACCCGTGATTTCCTCCCCGAGGAGTTCGGCCACTCGGCACAGATCACCGAGACGGCGAAAGCCGTGAAGGCGGCGATGGCGGATGCCGGCATCACTGACTCTGCCGACGTTCATTTCGTGCAGATCAAGTGTCCACTGCTCACCAGCGATCGCGTCGAAGCAGCCAACGCTCGCGGCAACAAGACGGCGACGACCAGCGCCTATGGCTCGATGGCCTATTCGCGCGGCGCCTCCGCGCTCGGCGTCGCGGTCGCGCTCGGCGAGATCGCGCCTGACGTCGGCGACGAGGACGTGCTGCGGCGCGACGATCTGTTCTCGTCCGTTGCCTCCACTTCGGCCGGAATCGAGTTGATGCACAACGTCGTCATCGTGCTCGGCAACTCCTTGTCTTCAGCAAGCGCGTTCGAGATCGGGCATGCCGTGATGACCGACGCGATCGATGCCCCGGCGGTGGTATCGGCGCTGAACAGCGTCGGGCTCGGCGTGGCGCCGCAGGCAAAGACGGGTCGCGAACTGGTCAATATCTTCGCCAAGGCGGAGGCTTCACCGAGCGGCAGCGTGCGCGGCTTTCGCCACACCATGCTGGAAGACACCGACATCAGCGCCACCCGCCACGCCCGCGCTGCGGTCGGCGGCCTGATTGCGGGACTTGCCGGCACCGGCGCCATCTACATCTCCGGCGGGGCCGAGCATCAGGGACCGCCGGGCGGCGGGCCGGTTGCAGTGATCGCGCGACTGTCGGATTGAGACGATCGGCAGCTCTGCGCCTCCACCTCTCCGCCCCATGCAACCCTGCCCCCCGCGCCGGCTCAGTTGATTCACGAAGATCCTTGCGAAAGGAAAGGTAGCGCCGCATCAAGAGGATTTTGCCGACATGACTTTGCCGATGAGCTGGAATGAATGGGCGCAGCACGACGGCGTGGCGCTGGCCGCGCGCGTCCGCAACGGCGAGCTGACGGCGAAGGAACTGGCGCGGCAGGCCGCGGCGGGCGTCGCCAAGGTCAATCCGGCGCTGTCGGGCGTGGTCGAGCTGTTCGAGGACGTGATCGCCGATCCCGCCAAGGACGGCGCCAACCTCTCCGGCCCGTTCGCCGGCCTGCCTTTCCTGATGAAGGATCTGGGACCGACCATGAAGGGCCGCCTCCAGGAGATGGGTTCGCTCCTGATGCGCGGCAATCGCGCGGACGCCGATACCTTCCTGACCGGCAAATTCCGCCAGGCTGGCCTCAACCTGATCGGACGTACCACGACGCCGGAATTCGGCGTCTGCAGCTCGGCCGACAATCCCGCCGTCTATGTCACGCGCAATCCCTGGAATACCGACTACACCACTTGCGGCTCGTCGGCCGGCAGCGCCGCGATGGTCGCGGCCGGCGTGGTGCCGATCGCGCATGCAACCGACGGCGGCGGCTCGATCCGCATTCCCGCGGGCGTCAACGGCAATATCGGGCTCAAAGTATCGCGTGGCGTGTTCTCGCTCGCACCGCACATGTCCGATCTCACCGGCCTCGTCTCGATCCAGGGCTGCCAGTCGCGCAGTGTGCGCGACACTGCCACCTTTGTCGATCATGCAAGGGGACCTGCCCCCGGCGAGTTCATGCCGTTCTGGACCACGGCGCAGCCTTATTCCGAGATGATCAAGCGCGATCCCGGCAAGCTCCGGATCGCGCTATCGCACACCTGGGGCGATTACACCGCAACGTCGCACATCGCCACCGAGCTGGAGAAGACCGGCCGCTTCCTCGAAGGGCTCGGCCATCACGTCGACTATGCGCTGCCCGAGCTCGATTTCCGCGCTGCGTTCGCGGCGCAGACCACCTGCTACATCTCGAACTTTGCGGTGGTGATCTCCAACATGCTCGCCGCGCGCGGGCTGGAGAAGCCGCCGGAAGATCTGATCGAACCCATGAACATCCGCATCTGGGAAGCCGGCCGACACACGAGCTTCGCCGAGCGCGCGAAGATGCAAGGCGTATTCAACACGGCCTCCCGCGGCTTCGGCGCTTTCTTCGAGCAGTGGGACGTGATCCTGACGCCGGTCACCGCGCTGCCGACGCCGAAGGTCGGCACAAAGGAATATCTCACGATCTCCGACAATCCCGACGTGCTCGACTGGTTCGGCAATCTCTGGCGCAATTTCGCCTTCACGCCGCTCGCCAATCTCTGCGGCATCCCGGCGATCTCGCTGCCAATGGCGACCCACGAGCACGGCCTGCCGCTCGGCATCCAGGCGATCGCCAAGCAGGCCAATGACGGGCTCTTGCTGCAACTCGCCGCCCAGATCGAGCGCGCGCTCGACGGCAAGTGGAACGGCGGCAAGAAGCCGAAGGTGCATGTGGGCTGAGTGCCGCCGCAAGGAAGCTGGCGACGGATTCCTCGCGGCCCATCCTTCGAGACGCCTGCCGTTGGCGGGCCCTCAAGATGAGGTCATCCTCGCAGCGCGATCTTTGACCCTCATTTTGACCCTCATGGTGAGGAGCGCCGCCTTACGGCGCGTCTCGAACCATGAAGGCCCTGCAATGGCGCGACTGCCATCAATTCTTCACTGCCGGAATCTCCTCCGTCGGCTGCTGCTGGCCCTGCTTGTACATCGTCAGCGCCTTGTCGAGCGCCTCGCGCAGGGCAAGCGCCGCGGCCACGCTGCAACGCAGGTGCGCGGTCTGGACCACGTCGACCCTGACTGCGGCGCCGACCGGCATCAGGAGATTCGCGGCAAGCTCGATCTGGATCGCGCCGTTATGATGGCCGAAGCATGAGGCGCCGTCGAAATAGATGATCGGCGCCCGCTCCGAGCTGGAGGTCGAAATGGTGACGGGCCCCTGGGCGGTCGAGGGTGTTTCGGGGTCGGTCATGGGCGCTCCTTGCGGATAGGTCGAACGAACGAAGCACCCACCATCGTCGCTTCGGCCGCCTCTGTCGAGACCAAACCGGCCTTGCAGGACCGTGCGAAGGTTACATGCGGGGTTTTGCGCGATGCGCGGCACTGGTCTAGAACGTCGCTATGTCTTGCTCATCGACCACGCTTCCCTTCGAGGAACTCGCCGAGGCCATCAAGGGCCGGCGCTCCGATTACGGCCATATCAGCGGGCTCCAGCTCGACCGCTTCGCGCCCGGTGAGGCCTGGTCCAGCCTGCCTTACCGTCCCGTCTTCGTCGGCGACACCGAGACCGGCGTTCTGCATGGCGGTGTCGTCACCGCGATGCTGGACGAGAGCTGCGGCATGGCGGTGCAGCTCGCGCTCGACGGCACGCGCGCGATCGCAACGCTCGACCTGCGGATCGACTATCAGAAGCCGGCAACGCCGGGCCTCGATATCAAGGCGCATTCCGTCTGCTACCGCACCACACGCTCGATCGCCTTCGTCCGCTCCACCGCCTATCAGGAGTCCGAAGACGATCCGGTCGCGACCGCGACCGCCTGCTTCATGATCGGCGCCAACCGCACCAACATGCTCGCGGACCGGAGAATGGATTCGCGCAGCATTCCGACGCTGGAGGCGCCCGAGGATCCGGATGGCCCGTTCGCGAATAGCCCGTTCGCGCGCTGCCTCGGCATTCGCGTCAACGGAGACGCCACGCTGACGATGCCGTTCTCGCCGAAGATCATCGGCAATCCGATCCTGCCCGCGATCCATGGCGGCATGACCGGCGCTTTTCTCGAAACCACCGCGATCGTCGGCGTGGCGCGCGAGCTCGGCACTGCGGCGCCACCCAAACCGATCGGCCTCACCGTCAACTATCTGCGCTCCGGCCGGGCGCTCGACACCTTCGCCGACGTATCAATTGTGAAGCAGGGGCGGCGCATCGTCGCCTTCGAGGCGCGGGCCTGGCAGGACGATCCGGACAAGCCGATCGCCACGGCCTTCGGTCATTTCATGTTGCGGCCAACGCCCGGAAGTGACGAGGAATAGGCGTATTTCACTTGACGGGCGGGGCGCAGGACACAACGATAGCGCGTTCCCGCGAGAGGTATTGGGTTGCGGCATCCGCTCGACATCGTCGCCATGTTCGCCGCACTCTGGCTGCTGGCATCGATGGTGCTCGACGCGCTGACGCCGAAGGAGCTGACGGCGGTGATGATCGCCATTGCGATCGGGCCTGCCATCGTCATCACTGCCGTGTTCTATTATCTGCGCTGCCCACGGACGGATTTCGCGGTGATGTTCGCGGCGCTCTGGCTGATTTCGGACGTTGCCATTGCCTTCATCTCGCCGAAGGCGCTGCCGCATTTGCTGATCGTGCTCGGCTTCGTGCCGGCGCTGCTGATCGGCACCGTGCTGCACTGGCAGCGCTTCCAGCACCGCCACGAGCGGCTACCGGTGCCGTCAGCCAAGCGCAGTTAACGCGGCAGCAGATTCGTCTTCGCAAGGTCCAGCACCTCGTCGCCACGACCGTTCATCACGGCGCGCAGCACCCAGAGGCTGAAGCCCTTGAGCTGCTCGGGCGTGATGGTCGGCGGCATCGACAGCTCCTGCTTGGCGGTGACTACGTCGAGCAGTGCCGGCCCGTTATGAGCCAGCATCTCCTTCATCGCGCCGGGCAGCTCGCCGGGGTCTTCGACGCGTTGGGCAAAGATACCCATCGCGCGCGCCATCGCCGCGAAATCCGGGTTCTCCAGATCGACATTGGTATCGACGAACCCCGCGGCCTTCATCTCCAGCGCGACGAAGCCGAGCACGCCGTTGTTGAAGACGACTACCTTCACCGGCAGCTTCATCTGCGTCAGGGTGATCAGATCGCCCATCAGCATGGTGAAGCCGCCGTCGCCCGACAGTGAGATCACCTGGCGGCCGGGTTGGGAAGCCTGCGCGCCGATCGCCAGCGGCATGGCATTGGCCATCGAGCCGTGCACGAAGGAGCCGATCAGCCGACGGCGGCCGTTCATGTCGAGATAGCGCGCGGCCCACACCGTGGGCGTGCCGACGTCGGCGGTGAACACGGCATCGTCGGACGCATGGTCGCTGATGACTTTTGCCAGATATTGCGGATGGATCGGCTTGGCTCCCGGCGTCCCCCTGGCGAGCTGGTCGAGACCCTCGCGCGCCTTCTTGTAGTGCGCGAGGGCATCGTCGAGATGCCTGCGCTGCGTCTTGGTCTTCAAGAGCGGCAGCAGCGCCTCGATGGTCAGCCGGACATCGCCGACGAGGCCGAGATCGATCTTGCAGCGCCGGCCGAGATTTTCGGGGCGGATGTCGATCTGCGCGACCTGGCAGTCGGTCGGGAAGAACTGCTTGTAGGGGAAATCGGTGCCGAGCATCACCAGCGCGTCGCAGGCGTGCATGGCCGCGTAGCCCGAGGAAAAGCCGATGAAGCCGGTCATTCCGACGTCGTAGGGATTGTCGTATTCGACATGCTCCTTGCCGCCGAGCGCGTGCACGATCGGGCTCTTGAGCGTTTCGGCAAGCTGCATCAGCGGCGCATGCGCGCCGGCGCAGCCACGGCCGCAGAACAAGGTGATGCGTTCGGCACCGTTCAAGAGATCCGCGAGCGCTTGCAACTCACCCGTCTGTGGCACGACTTTCGGCGCTGCCGGCGTAAGCCCGCGCGTCGTCGACAGCGCGCGCTTGTGCGGGCTGCGAAAAGCGACATCGCCGGGTATGGCGACGACGGCGACACCGCGCAGGCCGACCGCCGCACGGATCGCATTCTCCAGCACGTAAGGAAGCTGGCTAGGGTCGGAGACCAGCTCGCAATAATGGCTGCATTCGCGGAACAAGTTTTGCGGATGCGTTTCCTGGAAATAGCCGCCGCCGATCTCGGCCGAGGGGATCTGCGCCGCGATTGCCAGCACCGGAACGCGACTGCGATGCGCGTCGAACAGGCCGTTGATCAGATGCAGATTGCCGGGGCCGCAGGAGCCGGCGCACACCGCAAGGCTTCCCGTCATCTCGGCTTCGCCGGCGGCGGCAAACGCCGCGACCTCTTCGTGCCGGACATGGATCCAGTCGATGGTGCCGCGGCGGCGCAGCGCCTCGGTGAGGCCGTTCAGGCTATCGCCGACGATGCCATAAATGCGCTTGACGCCGGCCTGTTCGAGCGTCGCCACGAACAGATCGGCTATGTTGTTGATCGCCATGTCGGTCTCCTGAACTCGCTGGTGCAGCAAGATAGGATAACGCAGGACCGTGACGGCATCACGGCTTGTTTATTGGCGGCTCAGGCTTGCGCAATCGCCCGATCGTACGCCGCGATCGTCAACTTTGCGCGAGCGGCAACGTCCGTCGCCGTCATGCCGGGCTTGTAGAGGCTTGAGCCGAGCCCGAACGCCGTCACGCCGCCCTTGATGTATTCGGCAAAATTCTGGTCGGAGACACCGCCGACAGCGGCGATCATCACGCCGGCCGGCAGCACGGCGCGGATCGCGGCGATGCCGGACGCGCCGAGCACGCTCGCCGGAAAGAACTTCAGGCTCGATGCGTCGGCGCGCGCCGCCAGAAGCGCTTCGGTCGGCGAGAACACGCCGGGCATCGTCACCATGCCGTGCTGATGCGCGCGCGCCAGCACTCCGGTATCGACATTCGGCGAGACCATCAGCTTGCCGCCGACGTCGTTGAGACGATCGACGTCTGCGGCCGTCAGCACAGTGCCGGCGCCGATCAACACGCCGGCGGGCGCGAGCTTCGCAGCGGTGGCAATCGAGCGGAACGGATCTGGCGAGTTCAGCGGGATCTCGATTGCGGTCATGCCGGCCTCGATCAGAACGCCGACGATCGCCTCGGTCTCCTCCGGTTCGACGCCGCGCAGGATCGCGACCAGCGGACGCTTCATCGGCGGAAAGGCAACGCTCATTTCAAGATTCCTCTCATTTCATCCAGATCGCGGCGGCCGCCATCGAAAGACCGCGGCGAACGGCTTCATCGGCGTCAATCGGCTGCACGGTGACTGCTAACGCCTCGAAGGCGAGCCGATACAGCGTCGCGAGCCGGCCGGAGGCAATCAGCGTGACGCCGGCTTTCGGGACGGCGCCGGAAAGGCCCGCTGCGAGCTCAACGCCAATGAGGGTACCCGATACCGTTTCGCGCGCCGCGGCCGGCGTGCCGCCGAACAGGAGCTGCCGCGAGCGCGCGGTGAACAGAAGATTGGCGGCGAAGGCCGGCGCCTTGAATGCAGCAACCACCGCCGCCTTGAAGCTTGCGACGTCCTCGGCGTCATCGGCTCCGACGACCGCGAGCGACAGGATCGTCTCGCGCGAGACGACACTGAAGAGCTCGCCGGTCATGAAGGTCGAGAAGTGCTCGACAATGCCACCCTTCACGCGGACCCATTTCGAATGCGTGCCGGGCATGCAGACCAGCGCCTCGCCGGCGGCATCGAGTCCGAGCGCGCCGAGCAATTGCGTCTCCTCGCCGCGCATCACGTCCGGCGTGTTTGCATCGCGCTGCGCGATGCCCGGCAGGATGCGGATGTCGCGCAGCTCGCCCGGTACGAGCGCAGCCTGCTTCAGGATGGCGGCAAGTGGCGCCGGCGTGTCGACATAGCCGGCCTCGACCCAGCCCGTCTTGGCACCGGCCATGCCGCAGACGAGAACCGGCAGATGATCCGGCGCTTCGACGGCTGCAAGATGCGATTGCAGCACGGCAGGGAAGCCGGTCTTGGCCGCAGCCAGCATGCCCGCGCCGCTGCGGCGTTCCGCCAGCACCTGACCGGCACGATCGATCAGCCAGAGCCGAAAGCTGCTGGTGCCCCAGTCCACCGCGACGTAGGCGGGTTCGGTCATTCGAAACTGTCCTCGTCTTGCAGCTAAGACGTCGTCTCGCGACAATGAGACGACATGTTGCAAGTCTGTGCCGAGATACCGGCTATTGCGAGGGCAAACCAGCCCTTTCTCATCGATTTGAAGCCCCGCCGCGCTGGCACACCGCTTGCTGAAGCTTCGCCACTCAACTCCGTCAACGCGCAACAAGACGCGTCAACATCAGATGAGGAAACCCATGGAGATCGGCTATTTCACGATGCCTTCGCATCCGCCGGAGTGCGGCCTGAAGGAAGGGAACGACTGGGACCTGCAGGTCATGCGCTGGCTCGACGAGCTCGGTTATCAGGAGGCCTGGGTCGGCGAGCACCACACCGCGCCCTGGGAACCCAACCCGACGCCGGATCTTCTAATCGCACAGGCGCTGATGCAGACCAAGAATCTTCGCATCGGACCGGGCGGCTTCCTGCTGCCCTACCATCACCCGGCCGAGCTCGCCAATCGCGTCGCGATGCTCGATCATCTCTCCGAGGGCCGTCTCAATTTCGGCGTCGCGGCGAGCGGCCTGCCGAGCGACTGGGCGATGTTCAACGTCGACGGCATGAGCGGGCAGAACCGCGACATGACCCGCGAGGCGCTGGAGATCATCCTGAAGCTGTGGACCGAGCCGGCGCCCTTCACCCACAAGGGCAAGTTCTGGACGGTGACCAAGCCTGACACGATGTTCGACTTCCTCAAGCCTCACATCAAGCCGTTCCAGGCGCCGCATCCGCCGATCGGCGTCGCCGGGCTTTCCAAGAATTCGGACACGCTAAAACTGGCGGGCGAGCGCGGATTCATTCCGATGAGCCTCAACCTCAACCCGGCCTATGTCTCGAGCCATTGGGATTCGGTCGAGATCGGCGCCGCCAAGACCGGACGCAAACCGAACCGACAGGACTGGCGGCTGGTGCGAGAAGTGTTCGTTGCCGATACCGACGAGGAAGCCTGGAAGCTCTCGACCGGCGACATGATGGGCCGGATGATGAGCGAATACTTCCTGCCGCTGCTCGGCCATTTCGGCTTCAAGGACTACCTCAAGCACGCGCCTGACGTGCCCGACAGCGACGTCACCGTCGAATATTGCGCCAAGCGGAACTGGATCGTCGGCTCGCCGGCGACCGTCGCCGAGAAGATCGAGAAGATCTACGACGAGGTCGGCGGCTTCGGCGTCCTCCTGGTGTTCGGCTTCGACTACAAGCACAAGGCCGAAGCCTGGCATCATTCGCTGTCGCTGCTGAAAAACGAGGTGATGCCGCGCCTGACGCATCTCGGCTCGGCGCGCAAGGCGGCTTGACCCGGTATGGGTGCGGCGCGATCGTGCCGCACCCACCCAATCTCGGAGATTTCCGCGTGACGGTCGACGCCAAGGATTTCAAGCAGGCGATGCGCCAATGCGCCGGCGCGGTTGCGCTGGTGACGGTCGGCGCCCAGCACGGCAAACGCACCGGACTGACCGTGACGTCGGCCTGCTCGCTCTCTGACAATCCGCCGTCGCTGATCGTCTGCGTCAACCGTAGCGCCAGCGCACACGGGCGCATCCGCGAGGAAGGCGCATTTGCAATCAACTTCCTGCACGAGGATCACGCCCTGCTGGCGCTGACTTTCAGCGGCCAGAAAGGCGTCAACGGCGACGACCGCTTCGCTTTCGGACAATGGACGCGAGGCAAGACCGGCGCGCCGGTGCTGACGGACGCGGTCGCGGCTTTCGACTGCGTGCTGGCGCAGGAGTTCGAGACGAAGACGCATTCGATCTTCATCGGCGAGGTGCGCGGCGTGTCGCATGCGGATGCCGCCAAGCCGCTGGTCTATCTGCGCGGTAATTTTCACAGGCCGCAGGAGATCCGCGAGGGCGTGACGATTGGCGACATCGATGCACGGCATCTGAGCTGGACGGATTTTTCGTGACGGCGGCAGTGGCGGTGTGCTCTCTCGCCCCGCTCGCGGGAGCGGCTCGTTTTCTCGACACTACTGCGTCGTCTCGATCTTCAGCAGCTTGATCTTGCGATAGAGCGTCGCGCGGCTGAGCTTCAGCGCGCGTGCTGCCTCGGTGACGCGACCACCCTGCCTGCGCAGCGCCTCGACGATCGTGGCGCGCTCGGCCGCTTCGAGATCCGGCTCCGCCTTTCCGAACCGCGGCAAATCGAGATCGGCATCGGTGATGACACCGTCCTCCGCGGTGCAGCCGGCAAGCCGCAGCACGTGGCGGAGTTGGCGCATGTTGCCGGGGAACGGATAGGCCACGAGCTGCGACCAGGCTTCATCCGAGACTCGGCAGTTCGGCGCCTCCTCGCGTGCGATCTGCCGAATGACGTCGTCGCGGTCGGCGCGCTCACGCAACGCCGGCAATCGCACCTCCATGCCGCGCAGGCGGAAATAGAGGTCGGCGCGGAAGGCGCCCTCCTCGGCCATGCGGCCGAGATCGCGGTGGGTGGCGCTGATCAGGCGGATGTCGACGGCGACAGGCTTGAGCGCGCCGAGCGGCCAGACCTCGCGGTTTTCCAGCACGCGCAGCAAGCGGGTCTGGAGCGCGATCGGCATGTCGCCGATCTCGTCCAGGAACAGCGTGCCGCCATCGGCCTGCACGATCAGGCCTTTCGAGCCGTCGCGCCGCGCGCCGGTGAAGGCGCCGGCCTCGTAGCCGAACAGCTCGGCGTCGATCAGGCTCTCCGGCATCGCCGCGCAGTTCAGCGCGACATAATTGTTGCGCGCGCGGTTGCTGGCCGCATGAATGGCGCGCGCGAACACGTCCTTGCCGACGCCGGTCTCGCCATGCAGCAGCACCGGCAGATTGTGGTCACTGACGCGCTTGAGCCGTTTCACGCTTCTGATCAGTCCGGGGTCGCCACCGGCGAGCCGGTGCAGCGCGACGAAGCGATCGACGGAGCCGTCGCCGCGCGGGGCCGGCCGACGCGCCCTCGCACGCAACGGCGGCGCGACACGGCCCCGGCCTAACGGACTGCCGTCGGCCCGGCGCAGCTCGACGATCTCGTCCGCGCCGCGCGCTGCGTGACGAACGAACCTGACATAGCGTGATAGATCGATGCCGGACGCGATCATGCCGTCGGTCAGGCCCAGCAGCGCACGCGCCGAACGGCAGGCGCCGACGATGCGCCGATCATCGTCATAGGCGAGCAGGCCGCGGCCGCCGTCTCCAGGCACGGTCGCAACCCAGGCGTCGCGGAAATGACCGCGGAAGATCGCGTCCTCCATTCGCCGCGCCGCAGCCATCGTCACCGCGAGCGCAAGCTGATGCGCGGCGCGGCTGAGGTCATCACGACACGACGTGATGTTGACGGCGCCAGCAATGCGACCCGCTTGGTCGAACAAGGGCGTCACCGCGCAGGAGAAGATGCTCCACTGCTCGCGAAAATGCTCGTCCCGATGCACCAGGATCGGTTTCTGCTCCGCAAGGCAGGTGCCGAGTCCGTTGGTGCCTTCGAAGGCCTCCGAAAAATTGGAGCCGGTGTAGACCTTCCAGCGCAGGAAGATGTCGGCGTCGGCCTCGCCCGGCAACCGGCTTAACAGCATGGTCGCGCTCGCGTCCGCGAGATTGACGCAATAGCCGGCCTCGCGCAGCACCGTGGCGAGATCGTCGAGCTCGGGCGTTGCGAGCCTGATCGTCTCCTCCATCGGCTCGGCAACGTGACGGATCTCGGCTTCGGTCAGCGTCTGCGGCGGCCCGCGGCGGGCGGGATCGAGCTTGTGATTGACCAGGCAGCGCCGCCAGGAATTGGCAATCCGCGAAGAGGCATCGACGTCGGCCACGTGATTGGCGACGGACAAGACACGGGCGACATGGTTCGAGGCCGAAAGGCTGGCCATCGCGGACGTCTCCACCCTGTATTATTGTGCAAAGTCTGGCACTGCGGGCGGGGATGTCAATCGGGAACCGGGAACGTACGCGGCGCGGTCAAAATTGCTGCACCGCGCTCACCACGTATCGATGCACGGCCGCTTCTTGCCCGTCCGCGCGGGCGGCTTCGGCACTGAGCGCAGGCCCGCCATGATCCAGCGCCGCGTCTCGGCGGGGTCGATGACGTTGTCGATCTCGAACACGGAGGCAATCGAAACTGCCTTGCCGTTGGCATAGAGCTCGGCGACCTTGTTGCGGTAGTAGGTCTCGCGCTCTGCGGGATCGGCGATCGCCTCCATCTCCTTGCGGAAGCCGAGACGGACATAGCCCTCCAGCCCCATGCCGCCAAACTCGCCGGTCGGCCAAGCCGCGGTGAAGAACGAGGCGTGGAAGCCGCCGCCGATCATCGACTGCGCGCCGAGCCCGTAGCCCTTGCGCAGCACGACGCCGAATAAAGGCACGGTGAGGCTGGCGCCGGTCACGAACATGCGCGAGACGTGGCGCACGATCGCGGTCTTCTCCGCTTCCGGGCCGACCATGAAGCCGGGTGTGTCGCAGAGCGAGACGATGGGCAGATCGAAAGCGTCGCAGAGCTGGAGGAAACGCGCGGCCTTGTCGCCGGCATCGGCATCGATCGCGCCGCCGAGATGGCGCGGATTGTTGGCAATCAGGCCGAACGGCTTGCCCTCGATGCGGATCAGCGCGGTGATCATGCCGACGCCGTAGTCGCGGCGCAGCTCCAGCACGGAGCCCTTGTCCGCGACGAGCTCGATCACGCGGCGGATGTCGTAGACGCGAAGACGGTTTTCGGGGATGGCGCGGCGGAGCAGGCGCTGGTCGGCGGCCTCCCAATTCGACACCGCGCCCTGGAAATAGGACAGGTATTTCTGCGCAACGCGCGTTGCCTCCTCTTCGTCTTCGACGAGGATGTCGATGACTCCGTTCGGCGCCTGGAACGAGACCGGCCCGACCTCGGCCGGATGATAGACGCCGAGCCCGCCGCCCTCGATCATTGCCGGGCCGCCCATGCCGATCGAGGCGCTCTTGGTCGCGATGATGACGTCGCAGCAGCCGAGCATCGCAGCATTGCCGGCGAAGCAATAGCCGGAGACGACACCGACTACGGGCACGAGGCCGGACAACCTTGCGAACTGCACGAAGGACGGCCCGTCCAGGCCGGTCATGCCGAGCCGGTCGGTGTCGCCGGGCCGGCCCCCGCCGCCTTCGGCGTAGAACACCAGCGGCACGCGCCAATCCTCCGCCAGCGTCAGCATGCGGTCGATCTTCTTGTGGTTCATGTGGCCCTGCGTACCCGCGAGCACGGTGTAGTCATAAGTCACGACGATGCAGCGCCCGCCTTGCGGGCCGAACTTCTCGGCGTTGACGGTGGCAATGCCCATGACGAGGCCGTCGGCCGGCGTGTTCTTGATGAGATCGTCGAGCTTGCGCCGGCGGCGCTGGGCCGCAATCGCGAGGCTGCCATACTCCATGAACGAGCCGGCGTCGACGAGCTGGGCAACGTTCTCGCGCGCGGTGCGCTGGTTGGTGTTGCGGCGGCGTTCGACCGCGGCGGGGCGGTTCTCGTCGAGCGTATTGGCCTGACGGGCGATCAGCTCCGCGAGGTCGGGACGGATGTGATCGAGATCGATGTCGGCTTCCGCCGCCGTGCTATCCGCCGCGACGTCGAGCGGTTCCAGAAAAAGAATCGGCTCGCCATGCATCAGCGTGAGGCCGTCGGCGGCAGCGAGCTTCATGACCCGGCCACCCTGCTCGGCCATGACGAGGTGCTCCATCTTCATGGATTCGATCACGGCGAGCTGCTGGCCGGGGCGGACGATCTCGCCTTCCTTCACTTGGACGGTGACGATGGTTCCCTGCAAGGGGGCCGCGACCATCACCGCCCCTTCGGGCACGACTTGCGCGACGTTCGCCTCGGTGCCGTGAGCGCTGCTTCGCTCGCTCGCGGCAAAGTACAGCGGCTTTGCAGCACCGTCGGATGCGTCCACGAGCTTGCCGATATTGCGGTCGATGAAATCGGTCGCGATGCGGTTGATCCTGAAATCGGGATGCGCAAGCACGGCCTGAAGGAAGGCGATGTTGGTGACGACGCCGTCGATCCGGAACTCGCGCAAGGCGCGCGAGGCCTTCGCGACAACGTCGTGCCAGGCATCGACTGGCGTATGCACGATGACCTTCGCCAGCAGCGAGTCGAATGCCGCGCTGGTCTTATAGCCGGCATAGCCAAAGCTATCGACGCGAACGCCGGGCCCTGACGGCGGCTCGAACACGGCAAGCACGCCGCCGGTCGGGTGCGTCGCCCCCGTTTCGTCCAGCGTCTCCATGTTGACGCGAAGCTGCATGGCATAGCCGCGCGGCTTCGGAATATCCACTTGCGCAAAGCCGATCGAGGCGAGCGTCGCACCTGCGGTGACCGCGAGCTGAGCGCGGACGAGGTCGAGGCCGAGCACCTCTTCCGTCACGGTGTGCTCGACCTGGAGCCGCGGATTGGCCTCGATGAAGGCAAAGCTGTCGTCGGCGCTGCCATCGACCAGGAACTCGAACGTGCCGAGGTTGTCGTAAGAGGCCGCCGCGGCGAGGTGCTTTGCCGCCTCGATGATGCGGCCGCGCAAGCCATCGCTCAGCGAGGGACTCGGCGCGACCTCGATCAGCTTCTGGTGCCGGCGCTGGATGGTGCATTCGCGCTCCCAGAGGTGAGAGATCGCGCCAAAGCGGTCGCCGATGATCTGCACCTCGATATGGCGGGCCTGCCGGATCAGCCGCTCGGCATAGACACCGTCGAAGCCGAACGCCGCCTTGGCTTCGGACTGGCAGCGCGCATAGGCTTCCGCGAGATCGGTGGCATTGTCCACGACGCGCATGCCGCGACCGCCACCGCCGGCCATCGCCTTGATCACAATCGCGGCGCTGCTGCCGAGCGAGGCGAAGAAGGCTGTGATCTCCTCCAGTGAGGACGGCCCGCTGGTGCCCGCGATGATCGGCACACCGCAGCGCTTCGCCAATTGCCGTGCCGCAACCTTGTCGCCGAACAGCTCGAGCGCTGCCGGCTTCGGCCCGACGAAAGCGACGCCCGCGTCAGCGCAGGCTCTTGCGAATGCCGCGTTCTCGCTGAGAAAGCCGTAGCCGGGATGCACGGCATCGCAACCGGCCGCTTTCGCTGCCGTCACCACCGCATCGATGTCGAGATAGGCCCGCGCACCACGGCCGGCGATCTCGATCGCATCGTCGGCAACACGCACATGCAGCGACAGCGCATCGTCGGCGGGGTGGATCGCAACGGTCATGATGCCGGCCTCGGCCGCGGCGCGCGCGATGCGGATGGCGATCTCGCCGCGGTTGGCGATCAGGAGCTTCTTGAACGACATGCAACGGTCTCCTTGCCCGCGAGGCCCGGCGCGGGTCGGCAGGTTCGATGATCCTGCTTCTTCACTTTAACCGCAGCGGTCAAGAGCGAGAAGGACGGTCGCAATGACCGCTCCCGCAGGCCGGAATTTCGATCCAGTCGCATGCGCCGTGACGAGGCCAATAGTCCACGTCACGGCAGACGGATCGGCGACGATCAGGCCGCCCGCACGCCCGCAACGAAGACGCTGACCTCGTTCTCCAGCGATTGCAGCTTCTGCGTCAGCCGGCCGCTCGATTGCAGCACGAGACCGGCGGCCTGGCCTGTCGCCGCCGTGGCATCGGTGACGCCGGAGATATTTTGCGAGACCTGGTCGGTACCGGCGGCCGCCTCCTGCACGCTGTGGGCGATCGCCTGGGTCGCAGCGCCCTGCTCCTCGACCGCCGCTGCGATCGACGAGGAGATCTCGTTGACCTCCATGATGGTTTTGCGAATGCTCTCGATGTTGCCAACCACCTGGTTGGTCTCGGCCTGGATCGCGGTGATCTGCGCCCCGATCTCGTCGGTCGCCTTGGCGGTCTGGCTCGCCAGCGATTTCACTTCGCTCGCGACCACCGCAAAGCCCTTGCCGGCTTCGCCGGCGCGCGCTGCCTCGATGGTGGCGTTGAGCGCGAGCAGATTGGTCTGCGAGGCGATCTGATTGATGAGGTCGATGACCTCGCCGATCTTGTGCGCGGCGGCGGCCAGTCCCTGCACGGTGTCGTTGGTGCGCTGACCATCGGCGGCGGCCTTGTCGGCCACGCTGGCGGCCTGCGCGACGCGCTGGCTGATTTCGGCGATCGAGGACGACAGCTCGCCGGCGGCCGAGGCCACCGTCTGCACGTTGCTCGAGGCCTGCTGGCAGGCGGTGGCGACGAAGCTCGCGCGGTCGGTCGCCTTGTTCGCGGTCTCCGCCATGCCCTGCGCGGCCTGCTGCATCGCGCGCGCCTCGTTGAAGACATCGCGCACGACAGCCTGAACGCTTGCCTCGAACTTGCCGGCAAGATCGGCCATCGCCCTGCGCTTCTCGTCGTCGGCCTTCTGCTTCAACTCCTGCTGCTCGTCATGCATCCGGCTGACCGCCGACGCATTGTCCTTGAATATGGCGAGCGCCTTGGCGAGCCCGCCAACCTCGTCGCGGCGGTCGGTGTAGGGCACATCGAACGCGCTATCGCCGGCGGCGAGCCGCTCGGTCAGCCCGGTGATCCTGGCCAGCGGCCGGGTGACGCTTCGCCCAATCAGGAAGGAGGCGCCGAGGACCAGGACCAGCACGGCGAGGCATAAATAGCCGAACGTCATCGCATTCTGGCGGAAGACGGCGTCGACATCATCGAGATAGATGCCGGTACCGATGATCCAGCCCCAGGGCGCAAAGCCCTTCACATAGGAGATTTTCCCGACCGGCTGGTCGAACCCGGGCTTCGGCCAGAGATAGCCGTAGAAGCCCGCGCCCTGCTTGTTGACGACGTCTACGAAGCCCATGAACAGCGCGTTGCCCGCGGGATCCTTCATCCCGGAGAGGTCCTTGCCGTCGAGCTCGGGCTTGATCGGGTGCATGACCATCTTGGGGGCCATGTCATTGATCCAGAAATACTCGACCTTGTCATAGCGCAGGCTCTTGATTTCGGCCATTGCCCCGGCCTGGGCCTGCTCGCGCGAGAGTTTTCCTTCGCTCTCGAGCTTCTGGTAATGCGCCAGGATGCCGTAGCCGACATCCACCATGTGCTGCGTCTTGGCCTGACGGTCGGCGATCATCTGCGCGCGCAGGGTGGATAGCGCGAGCGGCACCAGCGCGACCATGCCGAGGAGGCTGATGCCGACAATCAGGACCAGCTTGAAACTGATGCGGGAGAAAATCATCGGTGCTCGCAGGAATTGGAAGGGCAGATATGTCAGTTTATCCTGCGCTCCTTAGCAAAGCTTTAAGCATTGGCTTTCCCAAGTCTCCGCAAAATTGCGTGGGGACGAGTGCAGGTGCACCACCCGGCTTCGCGGGCCTGCAAAGCTGGCTTGCATCCGAGATTGAAGCTTCTCAAATCTAGAAGACCTCGATATCGCCCCTGCGAACGTTGACTTGCAGAGGGCTCTGGCAGAAGCATCGGCGCAGATGATCAACGCCAGCCGTGGCGTGAGCACAGCCGAAGGCCGGAGCCTCAATGCATCAATCGACATATACCGGGTCTCTCAACCTTCCCGCGCTGAGCGCGGCGGAGCGGCTCTTCATCTGGGGATTTCGGGCGAAAGCACGCAGCGGAAGCGCCGTCCCGACGGCCGCCGAGATCAAGCAGGTGTACGACCATTTTCGCGTCGGCGATGCCGTGCCCTCGCTGGAATCCATCATCGAGATCTTTGCGTGCACGGCGCATACGGCGATCGAAGTGCACTGCCCCACCTGCCCGCGCATGTCCGATAGTGAGCACGGAGTCCTGCGGGCGATTGCCGCGGCCCAGCAGGAGCGCATCGACGTCGCGCGCGAGCAGTTCGAGTGCTGGCTGCCGCCGGAGGGAGCCGATTGGGCGCTGGCGCCGGTGCGCGGGCTTGCAACGATCTTCCGCATGGCAGGTCTCATCCTGCCCGACCGGCACGTCCGCTCATTCGCGCATGATCGGACGATGGCTATGAAAAGCTGGTTTGTGGGCAGTCCGACGCTGCACTGACGTGTGCTGACATTTTGACGGCTTCTAGTCGCATCCGGAGCGGCCTTGCGCTATCAACGTCGCCATGGAGAGGCGGAGCTCGACGCCTTCCATAAAACCTCCAGACGATCCCGGCGCGACCACCGCTGGAATCGTCGTTTCTCGCATATCCACCTAGCCACCCTTCTTACCCAGCACGAGGTCGATTGTGTGGGCGGCGATCTTGCGCAATTGCGGCTCGTCGCCGAATGCACGTTCGAGCACGGCGAGACCGCGCGTCACCGCAACGATGTGCAGGGCTGCGGCGGCGGGGTTGCCGCTGAACTCGCCACGTTCGGCGCTGGCCGACAACGTGTCCTGGACCAGAGCAGTGATGCGCGAGACGAGGCCTGCAAAAGCCTGCCGCGCCTCTTCATCCAGCCCTTCGCCTTTGGCCGCGCCGAGCTCCATCAAGCCACGCGTTGTCGGACATCCCCGCGGGGGGGAGCCGGAGCGGAAGTTGCTGATGGTCAAGTCGAAGAACGCGGTGAGGCGTTTGCGCAATGAGCCCGTGCCGAGCGCCCTTTGCAGGACGACGAGATAATCGCCTGCATAGCGTTCATAGGCTTGCAAGAACAGCGCCTCCTTGCTGCCGAACGCATTGTAGAGGCTGCCGCGCTGGACGCCGGCATCACGCGCGATGTCCGACAGCGACGTGCCGCGCACACCCTTGCGCCAGAACTGCTCGAACGCGATGCGCAGGACGTCGTCGTGGTCGAACTCGCGCGGTCTCAATGGCGATCCTCTTTAACTGCCGGTCCTGACTTGGCGATAGTATTTGACAAGGTGTCAAGAACGTGATTTCTTGACAACTACGTCAAAAACAAATTGATCGCCAGCATCGTCTATGCGCCGGCCCGCTAGCAGGCGGTCGCGCCGAAAACCAAAAGGGCAATCCCGATGCCTCTGCTCCACATCTCGATGCGCGCCGGCAAGCCGGAAGCCTATCGGCAGGCGATCCTCGACGGTCTCTACGGCGCCATGCGCGAGACGCTGAACGTGCCCGAGGGCGACCAATTCATGACTATCAGCGAGCTCGCGCCCGCGAATTTCCGCTGCGGCAACGCCTACGGCGTCCAGCGCAGCGATGACGCCGTGCTGATCCAGATCACGGTGTTCGCCTCGCGCACCGCAGAGCAGAAGATGGCGCTGTATCGCCGGATCGCGGACCTGCTCGGCGAAAGCCCGGGCATCCGGCCCGCGGACGTGTTCGTGAACGTGCTCGATGCGCCCAAGGAGAACTGGTCCGTCGGAAACGGCATCGCGCAATTCGCCTGATTGGTACGAGTTGCAGCTTCAGCCTGCAACGCACGCCTCCATGATTCCATCCAGCTCCGCCTTCGAGAGCACCCCGAGCTCGGCGATGAAAACGATGCGTGCTCGCGGCACGCCTGGTGCCGGCGCTTCACCCGGCACCAGCGTGGCGCGGCCGGAGGCGAATTGAAACACCATCAGGCGGCCGGGCTGCTCGATAGTCTCGAACAGACCTTTGGCGCGCGCCAGCTTTGGCGCAAGGCGGCTGATGGCCTGCTGCAAACGCGGCAGCGAGATGGGCTGCTCCGAGGTCCAGCTCAGCGTCTCGAAGCGCTCCTCGGCGGGACGTTTCGGCCCGGGCTCGCGCAGCGCGGGCGCGCGGTCGACATTCGCAGGAAACAGCAGCGCGGCAGGAATCTCGCCATGGTTCGCATCGACGACCGCGGCAGGGACGCGCTGTGCCCGGATGGCCTCGCGCATGCGCAGCCCTGCGCTGGCATCCGCCAGATCCAGCTTGGTCAACGCCACGATATCGGCAACGCGCAATTGCGACCGCTGGAGCGCATCCTCCAGGGAGGCCGTCGGTGCCGTCGCATCCATCACGCTGAGCACCGTCTCTAGCGGCGCCTCGCGCAGGATCACCGGATCCATCAGATTGCGCGCAAT
Source organism: Bradyrhizobium sp. 159 (assembly GCF_023073795.1). Classification (NCBI taxonomy): domain Bacteria; kingdom Pseudomonadati; phylum Pseudomonadota; class Alphaproteobacteria; order Hyphomicrobiales; family Nitrobacteraceae; genus Bradyrhizobium; species Bradyrhizobium sp. 159. The sequence goes on from NZ_JADPKE010000005.1 coordinate 47,772, forward strand.
GTCGGCGGGATCCGCGACGCCGCTGGTCTCGATGACGATATATTCGGGCTTAGGATCACGCCGCAGCAACGTCGACAGCGTGCGCAAGAGATCTCCTTCGAGCGAGCAGCAGATGCAGCCGTTGGCGAGGCTAACCACGCCGTCGCTCGCACCGGCGATCAACTCGGCATCGATGTTGATCGCGCCGAAATCGTTGACCACGGCGGCAATGCGTCGCCCGTCCGCATGCGCCAGCAGATGGTTCACGACCGTGGTCTTGCCCGCCCCCAGAAAGCCCGTCACCAGGAGGATGGGGACCGGCATGAATCAGCTCCCGATGACGGGCCGGCGCACGGGGCGGCCGGGCCGCGCCGCCACGTCCAGCACGCCGTCACTGATCAGCGGCTCGCCGCTGACGATCAGATGCCGCACGCCTTCAGAGGGACGGTTCATCGCCGTGAATGTCGCGCGGTCCGAGAGCTTCTCGTAGTCGAACACGACGATGTCGGCATCCGCGCCCCTGTCGAGCCGGCCCTTGGCGCGCATCGCCGGCGTGCTCTGCGACAATATCTCCGCGGGGATCAGCGCGCATTTGCGCACGCCTTCGAGCAGCGACACCGTCTTGCGCTCACGCACCCATTCGCGGATGAATTTCGTGAAGCAGCCGGCCGAGCGTGGATGCGAGGTGGCATCATCCGGCAAGGGCCAGGCATCGCCGGTGTAGGTCGAGCCGTCAGGCAGCGTCCACGGCATCGCGTCGGAGGCAATCGCGCCGCCGGGATACAGCACCGACAGGTCGAGCAGGTCGCGGTGATGCGCATTGTTCTCGGTGTCGAGAATGTGCCAGAGCACCAGCGAGGACGGCTCTTCGGCTTGCGCCTTGAGCAGCTCCTCGCGGTCGCGAAAGCGATGGCCGTCAGTCACCCGCTGCACCGAATCATAGCCGGTGCCGTTGCGCTCGACGAACTCGGGATCGCTGAAGAAGGCGGCGGCGAGCACGGTCGAGCCCGTGCCGTAAGGATAGGCCTCGACCGTGATCGGCAGGCCCTGCGCCTGCGCCTTCTCGACCAGCACGCGGCAGCGCTCGATGTCGGTCTTGCTCGATGAATTGAAATGGCAGATGTGCATGTGCGCGCCGGTGGCGCCGGCATAGCCGATCAGGCGGATATAGGCTTCCGCCGCGCTCTCAGGGTCGATGCGCGACATGAAGGCGACGTGGGTGAAGGTCGGCACGTCCTTGGCGGCCGCGAGCTGGCAGACCGCGGTCAACTCCTGCACCCCGGCGCCGGGCGCGTATAGGCGTTCAAAATGCCGATGCCGATGCCGCCCTCGTTGAGACCGCGCGAAAGGCGATCGAGGATGCCGGCGACCTCCGCATCGGTCGCGACGTTCTCGATCCAGCGGCGGTCGCGCATGGCATTGCCGAAAGCCTCCAGCGAACTCTCCGCATTAGAGCCCGTCATCGCGCCGATGCGCGCAAATGCCCAGTTGGCGGCGGCGCCGTAATTCAGCACGCGCCCCTTCCTGGCCTGGCGTTCATACCAGGATGCGACCGGCAGCACGCCGGCCTCGAGATCGAGCGTCGTCGTCACGCCGTCGAAGGCCTGCATGCGGTCGGCCGGGACCGACTGGCCATGCGCGTGCAGATCGATGAAGCCGGGCGCGACCACGAGGCCGGTCGCGTCGATCACCCGCTCGGCGCTGCCGAGCGAGGCGCCGACCGCGGCGATCTTGCCGTCCACCACCGCAACGTCGCCGATGGCGTCCATCCCGCTGGCGGGATCCACTACCCGACCGCCAGAGATCACCAAGCCGCTCATGTCGAAACTCCTCCGCGCTGATATCGCATCAAGGCAGATTCCGCGGGCAACGACCACCTCCACCGAGGCCGACGCATCATGCTTCCACGGAAGGTCGTTTGGCAGCAGATCACGGACGCGCGCTTGCAGCCCCGCGGCATGTTGTGCCCGAGCTGTGCTCTCCTCTTCACACCCTCTCGAAATAAAGGGCGCAGGGAAGGCCGGGCGCCGGCTGGCACCCATAAGACCCCTGCGCTGAACGAATGCACACGCAATGCACAGGGGAGACACAGGGCAGCCGAAACCAGGCCTTCCCTGCGCGATGGTTTAACGGCCTATGCCGCGCTCTCCCGGGAGCCGAATTCGTTCTGGCCTCCCTCGCCCTCGCAGAAGTCACGGACACCGCGCCGGTTGACGCCAATGCCGCATCCGCAAGAGCTTGACCGTAGCAACGACGGCCAGGACCACACGGTTTCGCCGTACGCGAGCCATCCGGCTCCGCCAAAAGGCCTCGCCGGATATGGGCGCCGTCCGTCTTCGCAGGACGTGCCATGCTCACGAGGTTCATCTCGCCCTGCACGCAACAAGCCCGCCTTTAACGCCGCCCGCGTCCACCGCAACTCCAGCCCGCGTTCGTGACGACGTACGACCGCCCCTTTGGAGGGCCGGAATGGGCGACACATACGACAAATCCGAATTTCGGTAAAGTGGAATATTTTTGCAAGGAAGGCTTGACGCCAATTTAGCTGTTTTGCCCGACGTCGGTGGGTCCCATCCGAGCCGCCGCCGATACCGCGCGACGGCGCGGCAATTTTTACGACCGGGGCTAGGTTGCTATGCCGCAAGGGTGTCGGAGGGTCATCATTGAAACGACGCCAGCCGGTTCCAGAACTTCACCGGACGCTCGCACGTCCTGCGGCAGCGGACGCGGACGCCATGATCATGCAACCAATCGCGAAGCGGCTCCGCCGTCTTCTCGCCTCCATTGTCATTCAGGGAGCTAGCCGGGGCGGCGTTACGGTGGGCAAAGTTCCCAAAGGTTCCTGTGATCATCCGACGTCTCCTGCAACGCGACTCCCGTCATGCCGTTTCCCGCCGCGCTCTGCTCGGCGGATTTGTGTCGGCAGGGAGTGCCCTCGCGCTCGGCGGATGCGCCGGCTTGGGTGCGACCGGCGCGCGCTTCGACGCCTCGTCCCTCTCGATCGACCCCACATTGCTTGTCACCACCACGCGCAAGCCCGTGAGCGGGGGTCGCACGAAACCCTGGTTCGGGCCGGAGCGTGCGACCAGCATGACGGTCGCGCGGGCGAAGCTCGTGGCGCCGGACGAAAGCCGTCTTTCTCTTGCCTCTGTTGGACTTGGCGATTGGCGCCTGGATCGGGTCGAGCCGGTGTCGGCCGACGTTGCCGATCTCGTTGCGCAGGCTGGCGGAGGAGACGTGCTGATCTATGTGCACGGCTTCAAGCAGACATTCGAGACGGCGGTGCTGGACGGTGCCCATCTCTCCGATGGGATCAAGTTCCGCGGCCGGACCATGGTGTTCTCCTGGCCGTCCAAGGCAGGATTGTTCGACTATGCCTATGACCGCGACAGCGCGATGTGGTCTCGCGACGATTTCGAACGCGTGCTCTCTGCGCTGGTGTCGGCCCCAAGCGCCGGTCGCGTGCACATCGTTGCGCACAGCATGGGAACCATGCTGACGCTCGAGAGCCTGCGTCAGCTCTATGCCCACTACGGCGACACCGTTGCGAGCAAGATCGGCTCGGTCGTGTTTGCTGCGCCCGATATCGACATGGACGTATTCTCGTCGGCGATCCAGCGCATCGGCCCGCTCGCCGGCAAGATCACCGTGATTGCTGCGACGAACGATCGCGCATTGGCGCTGTCGGGACAAATCGCAGGTGGAATGACGAGGGTCGGCGCCGCCGAGAAGGCTGCGATCTCGCGGCTCGGTGTGCGGGTGATCGATGCGTCCCAGGAAGGCTGGGGCATCGTCAACCACGATCTGTTTCTGTCGAATGCGGAAGTGCAGCGGGTGATCCGCCGCTCGATCGACGGCACGACGGCGTAAGGGAGCGCGGTGCCAAGCCACGCCAAAAGCTTGCTCAAGCGCTCGTTGCGGCTTCGAGCAGTAAAACGGCCGATTTTGGAGTGCCCAGCTCGTAGGCAAATGGCGCTCCCTAGGGGAATCGAACCCCTGTTTCAGCCTTGAGAGGGCCGCGTCCTAACCGCTAGACGAAGGGAGCGTGAGGGTTAGCCAATAACCTCGAAATTTGTCCGCCGCAAGGACCCAGCAGCCGTTTTAGGGCTCATTGGCAAATTTCAACATTCCGGCGGGTTTCAAGGTGTGGGCATCGAAGGTGCGGAGCTCGGTGGCGCCGCCGATGTCCAGTGTGACCACGAGGCGATCGCCCGCGACGCCGGTGGAGACGATCCTGGCGCCTTTCGGCAGGGTGGCGATGACGTCGCCGGCCACCTCGACCGCCCTTCCCTCCGACTTGAAAAGACGGTAGCCCACCGCGATCAGGACGGCGCAGATCGCCAGCGCCGTGGTCAACCCCGCGATCAGCATCATCCGCCGCACCCGCGCGAACAGCGCGGCCTGCTCGGGGGTCGGTTCGGGAACAGCGGTTTCGGTCGTCATGGAAAGCTCGGGCTCTGCGCAAAGGTTGGAGGTTGTCGTCGCCGGCGACGAGGGCTCGGTCCGGCTCGACAGCGTGCTGGCGGCGCACCTTACCGAACTGTCGCGATCGAGGCTGAAAGCCCTGATCCTGGCGGGCGCAGTACACCTGAAGGCCTCCGCGGTCCGCGACCCCGCTTATCACGTCAGTCCCGGCGATACGATCACAATCGACGTGCCGGAGGCGGCGCCGGCGGAGCCGAAGGGCGAGGATATTGCCCTCGACATCGTGTTCGAGGACAACGACATCGTCGTCATCAACAAGCCGAAGGGCCTGGTCGTACACCCCGCGGCCGGGCACGAGACCGGCACGCTGGTGAACGCGCTGATCGCCCATTGCGGCGCCTCCCTCTCCGGCATCGGCGGGGTCCGCAGGCCCGGCATCGTGCACCGGCTCGACAAGGACACGACCGGGCTGATGGTGGTCGCCAAGAACGACCTCGCCCATGCCTCGCTGTCCGCGCAATTCGCCGACCACGGCCGCACCGGCGAGATGCGGCGCGGCTACATGGCCTTCGCCTGGGGCGTGCCGAACCGGCATCGCGGCACGGTGGACGCGCCGATCGACCGCCATCCGCATGCGCGCGAGAAGATGGCGGTGCGCCAAGGCGGCCGCGAGGCGGTGACACATTGGGAAATCCTGGAGAGCTTTGCCGGCCGCGATGGCAAACCCGTCGCTGCCCTGCTCGCCTGCGAGCTCGAGACCGGGCGCACCCACCAGATCCGTGTCCACCTCGCCCATATCGGCCACCCCCTGCTGGGCGACGCGGTCTATGGCCCGCATTTCAAGACCAAGGCGAACCAGCTCGGGCCTGAGTCGCAGGCAGCCCTGACGGCGCTGGGGCGACAGGCCTTACATGCTTACCTGCTCGTATTTGAGCACCCAAGAACCGGAGAATTACTGCACTGGGAGGCGCCGCTGCCGGAGGATTTGCTTCTCCTTCGAAGCTGCCTCAAAGCGGCGCTATGACGCAGCCCCTTTCAGAAAGCCTTTACATTACAAAAAGTTATAGCTGCCACACGGGGACGTGACGTCAGCAATCCTTCCCTTTTCGACCCCCGATAGGATATATTGCGCCTGCGTTGAAATTGACCAACGCGGAACATCGCAGCCCGACCGGCTTTGACACAGCGGTCGTCTGCCTGGCCCGCCGCTATCGGGGGCCTGAACCTTTTGGAGGGCGCACTATGGCCCGTACCGCTGCTTTGCCGGTCCTCAATGGAGAATCCGGCCTTTCTCGCTACCTCGCCGAGATCCGCAAGTTTCCGATGCTGGAACCCCAGCAGGAATACATGCTCGCCAAGCGTTGGCGCGAGCATGACGATCGCGACGCGGCGCACCAACTCGTCACCAGCCATCTCCGCCTCGTGGCCAAGATTGCCATGGGCTATCGCGGCTACGGCCTGCCGATCTCCGAGGTCGTCTCGGAAGGCAATGTCGGCCTGATGCAGGCGGTGAAGCGATTCGAACCCGAGAAGGGGTTCCGTCTCGCCACCTACGCGATGTGGTGGATCAAGGCGTCGATTCAAGAGTACATCCTGCGTTCCTGGTCGCTCGTGAAGATGGGCACCACCGCGAACCAGAAGAAGCTGTTCTTCAACCTGCGCAAGGCGAAGAGCAAGATCAACGCGCTGGACGAAGGCGATCTCCGCCCCGACCAGGTCGCTACGATTGCCAAGCGGCTGGGCGTGACGGATCAGGACGTGATCGACATGAACCGCCGTCTCGGCGGCGACGCCTCGCTCAACGCGCCGATCCGCGACGACGGCGAAGCCGGCGAATGGCAGGACTGGCTGGTCGACAATACGCCCAACCAGGAAGCCATGATGGCGGAGCACGAGGAGTATGATCACCGCCGTGACGCGCTGAACGGCGCCATGGGCGTGCTCAACCCGCGCGAACGCCGCATCTTCGAGGCCCGCCGCCTCGCCGATGAGCCGATGACGCTGGAAGACCTTGCTGCCGAGTTCGGCGTGTCGCGCGAGCGCGTCCGCCAGATCGAGGTCCGCGCCTTCGAGAAGGTGCAGTCCGCGGTCAAGGGCACGATCGCAAGACAGGAACAGGCTGCGCTGGAAGCTGCGCATTAAGCGGGCTTGCGCGCTAAAGGATTGGCGGATCGAAAGAGACGAAAAGCCGGCGGCAACGCCGGCTTTTTTGTTTGGGTGGTGAAGCGCAGTACTGCGGGATCGCCGGATGTGGTGTTAGTGGCCTGCCCTTTTGAGCGGCGGGTTGACTATCGCGGACGCTGTGCAACCTCTATCGCTGCCATTAACAGGTTTGCGGCGACGTCTTTGCCGAAAGTGTTGACCCGTGATCGGACCTTCGTCCGGCTCGCTGACCTCGAAGATCACATTCCCTCCGCTCGAAAGGACTTCCAGTCGGACACCGTCGAAAGAAATGTCGCTGGCCCACTGATATTCCACAGCGCGTTCTTCGAACGTCAGTATTCCCATGCCTGATGCATATGCTGGATTGAGTGATCAACCTCACCCAACGTGGGTCGAAACCGAGCTTGCCTTGAACCCGCGCGTCCGGTCAACCGACCCAAAATGACCGGGCGACAACAATCAAGCCAATGGACGCACCGTGTCGATCATCCTGCAATCCACCGTCGGCGGCTTCGAAGCCCAGTTCCTGCGCAAGCTGCCGCTGGTCGAGCAGGCGATGCGCGAGCACGGGCTCGAGCCGTCGGAATTCGTGATCTCGAAGGATTATGCCGGCACGGCGACGATCCCGCTGATGGGCCCGTTCTTCTACAGCTACAGCGTGTTCTTCGGCGAGGAGCAATTCACCGTCACCGAACCGAACGACGTGGTGTTCCTGGATTATTTCTTCAAACGCGTGCTGGCCGCAGACGGCCCGCCGGTGGTGCCGCGGCGGCCGGGATTGATCCAGCGGCTTTTCGGCTGGATGTCGCCGGCGGTTTAGCTCGTCCCGGCCGCTGGTCATTCACCTTCCGCAAGCGGGGCGAGGAGCGCACTTGCTACTCCCCCCAAACCCTCGCCAGCGTCGCGAGCCAGCAGCCTTCGCAATAGCGGGCATCCTTGTAGTCGATCCAATTGTGCGCGTAGACGCGATCGGCCGGGATGCCGTAGCGCATGCGCAGCACCTTAACGAGGATCTTCCAGGCCGCGACCTGCGCCTCGGTCGGCCCGGCCGCGACGTTACGATAATTTCCGGCGAACTCGACGCCGATCGAATTGTCGCGCACGACCTGGCGATAGGTCGACCTGTTGTCGATGTATTTGTTGTCGTTGCGGTTGGCGCCGTCGCCATGGGTCGGCACCAAATTCTCCGCCGCCGCCCAATAGACCGTGCCGTCGGTCTCGACCCACACCGTGACCCCGCGCCGGGTCGGGTTCTTCGCCTGCGCCAGCGCGCCGCCCCGCGCCGAACCGGCCGGCCCCTCGGTCTGGTGCACGATGATGTTGCGCCAACGGTTTGCGCTGTCGACGTCGCGCCATGGTGCCAGCCACACGATCTTCAGGCCGGGAATCTCGGGCGTGCCGGAGGCGCGCGCGAGTTTTTCGAGCTCGGCATCCTCAGCGGCGGCGGGGATGGTCAGATACAGAGCGGCGAGAACGGCCGCGAGCAGGCGGGACATCGTGATGCGGGTCCAATGCGACCCCTGATGTAGCACGCCCTTACGCGAAGTTGTGCGCGGCCTCACCTCGACCGATCGGCTCGGGCGAGAGCGGCGGGGCCGGATCGTAGACGGCAAGATCGTTCTTGCCGTTCTTCTTGGCAGCGTAGAGGGCGTGGTCGGCACGCGCGATCAGGCGGTCCGGGAATTGACCGATGCCGCGGTCCCACTGCGCAACCCCAATCGAGATCGCGATCGGAATGTCGCGGCCGGTGCAGGCCGCGGCGTCCTGACGGCAGACCTCGAGCACGCGGCGGGCGATCGCGGCAGCCTCGCGCAGCGACGACGACGGCAGCACGATGCAGAACTCGTCGCCGCCGGTACGAGCCAGCATGTCGCCGGGCCTTAGGCGCGTCTGCGCCATCAGCGTGAAGTGCTTCAGGCAGGCGTCGCCCGCGGCATGGCCATGGGTATCGTTGATGGTCTTGAAGCCGTCGAGATCGATCACCAGCAGCGAGAACGGCGCGCCGCCGCGCTCCGAGCGCGCGCATTCCTCGGTCAGGCGCTGCAGCAGATGCCGCCTGTTGGCGACGCCGGTGAGATCGTCGAGCAGCGCGAGGTCGGCAACCTCGTTGCGCAAGCTGTCCATTGCCAGCAGCAGGAAACCGAAATTCAGCGTCATCGACAGGAACAGCAGCCCCAGCACCATGACGGCATGGGTCTGGCCGCCGGCCCGCGCCGAGAGATCGTGGCCAAGCAGATTGCCCACCATACGGGCGGACAGGATCGCGATGATGCTGAGGATGACGATGCCGGACAGCCGCGCGCCGGGGCTGACACGCCCCTCCGGCGACAGCAGGAGGCGCAGCGCCAGCATCAACGGCAAGGCTTGGCCGAGCGTGTAGCTGAGCATGCGCAGCTGCATGTGCTCGAAGCCGACCGTAAAGACCACGACGCCGGTGAGGCTCAAGCCTCCCGTTGCGGTCATGAGAGGCCACGAGACCGGCCGGTCATAGAAGCGCTGAATGCCCATGGCGGCGAGGCAGCTCGCGGCAATGACGCCGGCTGCGCCGAGCAGAAGCGGCAGGGGCGAGGCGACGAACAGACGGATCAGGGCCGTCATGGCGCCGGCCGCGCCGACGAAGGACGAGGCCGTCCAGAATCGCGCGGCTGCGAATTTCGGATAGGAGCGCGTCACGTAGGCCCAGATCACACCGAGCGCCAGGAAGTTGACGACGAAGACCGTCCACAATGTCGGTACGTTCAGCATGGCGCGTGCAGCACGCGCAGCGTCGCGCCCCCCGTCCCTGGCAGCCGTCCGTCCATCACCCATCCCCGTTTTCTTCCGGCGACAATGCGCGAGTTGCGCTTAATGGAGTCTCACTGCGACTCTTGAAAACGCGCCTTTGGTTTTGGATTCATGAACGGCGCCTGGCTGTTGTCGGATCGTTAAGCCTGTCGCAAGCGACGGTGCGCCGACGCGGCGATGCGGATTCGCGCAGCAAAATCACCTGAAAATGCATCTGAGCTGTGGATAACACGATGACACAGATATGACGACGCGGGGCAGAGGAGCGCGAATCTGCTGAGTTTGTCGTCGAGGATGTTGCGAGGCTGGCCCTCCGCCGAGCATCCCTCGTGTCGCGTTCCCACCATTAAACCCTAAGAGGATACTATGGCTAAGAAAGCGAAGAAGGCGGCGAAGAAGAAGGCGAAGAAGGCCAAGAAGGCGAAGAAGAAGTAACGCAGCTTCTTTTTCTTTGCCCGGGTGGAGCCTCGCTCCGCCCGGGCGTCGGGCAAGATCGAGAGTTTGAAGGTGGCGGGCGCAAGGCCCGCTTTTTTATTGGGAGAAAGAAAGACTACCGCTCCGCGAACGCCAGCTTGGCGCCGAGTGCGGCAAAGCCGGCGGCGAAGCTGCGGCGCAGCCAGGCCATGACGCGGGGCCGGGAGATGACGCGCTCGCGCACCGAGGCAGCGCAGAGGCCATAGACGACGAACACCGCAAAGGTCATCGCCATGAAGGCGCCGCTCAATTCCAGCATCCGCGCCAGCACATGGGCCTCGTCGAGCGCGATGAACTGCGGCAGGAAGGCGAGGAAGAAGATCGACAGTTTGGGATTGAGGATGTTGATCAGGAAGCCGGTGACGATGACGCGGCCGCTCGACCGCTCCTTGATCTTGCCGTCGACCGCGAGCGCACCTCGCTCGCGCAGCGCCTGCCATGACATGTAGAGCAGATAGGCGACGCCGCACCATTTCAGCGCGGCGAAGGCGAGCGCGCTGGTGTGGAGCACCGCGGCAAGGCCGAGCATCGCCGCCATCATGTGCGGCACAATCCCCAGCGTGCAGCCGAAGGCCGCCGCGATGCTGGCGCGCGAGCCTCGGGTGAGCGCCGCCGCCAGCGTGTAGAGCACGCCGGTGCCGGGCGAGGCGACCACGATGAGCGAGGTGAGCAGGAACGACCAGGTCATGATTGGACCTTATCACCGCGCCTTACGTCGGAAAAGCGATGGTCGGCAACGGCCCTCAGGACAGCTGCGCGATCTCGGCCTCGCGCAACACATCGAGCGGCGCCCACGGCTTGGCCCAGAACTTGGCACCGTCAGGCAGCGCCTGCATCAGAGGCCGCCCGGAGGTGACGACGACGTCGAGCTTCGGATTACGGTCCTTGGCGAGATGAGCGAGTTCGACCCCGTTCATGCGGCCAGCGAGCTGAACGTCAGTCAGCATCAGGCAGAGTGCGCCCGCATTCTTCTCCAGCACGCGTTCGGCCGCCTCCGCGCTCTCGCACTGGATCACGTCGTACCCACTTTCCTCGAGGAGAACGCAAAGCATCTCCCGCTGCATGTGGTCGTCTTCGACGATCAGCGCTGTTGCACGAAAAGGCTGTGCCTGTCCCATGAGCGGCTCCCAATGCTTGCTTCGTATCGTATGTTAAAGGCCCAAATCGGTCGTGGTTCAGTTCCATTCTGAAAAAATGTAAATCATAGTTCCCGCTTTCCGGACTTGGCGAGGAGATCCATGACTGCGATTCGCGGCGCCGCCGCCATGACCGGAGAACGCGGCGAAGACCACGCCGAAGGATGCCGCCCTGCGCATCATCAGAGGCATCGAGAGGAACGAGCCTCGCATCCTGATCAGCAACGACGCCCGTTTCATGGATCTGCTCCAGCGCTTGCGCCTGGGCGCGGCGCGACAGCAGCGCGACGCCCCGTCATTTGCGAGCCTAGTTAGCCATGGCCCCCTCACTGCCCCATCAGCCGATCCGCGAAATACCCGATCGTCTTGCGATAGACCACCGCCCTGTTCCACTCGCGCATTGCTTCGAAATTCGGCGTGCCTTCGCCGTAAGGCTGGCCCATCTTGAAGCCGCTGGTGTGGAGCAGGTTCGCAGTCGAGGCGAGCACGTCGGGAACGCTGTGGCGGAGGTCGACATGGCCGTCGCCGTCGAAATCGACGCCGTATTTGATGTAGGACGACGGCAGGAACTGGGTCTGGCCGATCTCGCCGGCATAGGCGCCGATGAGATCGCGCAGCGGCAGGTCGCCGCGCTGCACGATCTTGAGCGCGGCGAGCAGTTCGCCCTGGAACAGATCGGTACGGCGGCAGTCATGCGCCAGGGTTGCCAGCGTGCGGATCACCGGCAGCTTGCCGGTATCGCCCTTGCCGAAATCGCTCTCCAGCCCCCAGATCGCGACCAGGATGTAGCGGGGCACGCCGAACTTCTGCTCGATCCGCGAGAGCAGCGCGGCATGGCGCTGGAGCAGCGCCCGCCCGCCATTGATGCGGCCGGGGCCGACGCGGGTCGAGACGTACTGTTCGAAGCTCTTATTGAAGGTGTGGCGCTGGCGCCGATCGAAGGCGAGCACGGCGCCATCCTGGGTCACACCACTGAGCGCCGCATTGGTCACGCTCGCCGAAACGCCGGCGGCTTGCGCCTCCGCGGCCATGCTGGCGACGAAAGCGTTGAAGTCGCCGCCGCAGCGCGCGGCCTGCGCCGACCCACCGGCCAGACAGACGATGGAGGCGATGGCCAAAGCGTGTCTCAACATGCCGGAAAATCCTCTGAGGAATGAGCGCGCAAAGTAGCGCGCGATCATGCCCGGGAACCGAATTGGCGTCAAAGCAGCAAAGCCTCGCCGTGAAGGCGCGCGAGCTTGATCCGCGTCGACATCGTATCCAAGCGACGCGAGATGGACGATTGTCCGACACTCTCTCTCGTCGTTCCGGGCGGCGTTTAACGAGTCGCGCGCAGCGGCCCGGTGGCCGCAAGCCCGAATCATGCATGACGCAACAACGTCGCAGCTCCATGGATTCTCAGATGCGCAGGGCGCAGCCCTTGGGACATGCACCGCGATAGTGGACCTCGATTCAGTTGCGCTGCATTGCGACGGCCCGAACAATGAACAAAGTGATTTGGTGATCCAAACTATTGTTGCGACGCGCATCAAGTCGGCATGCCGCGGCCAACGCATATCTGATCCGCCCGCTGCGACATCAACGCCGCCACGATTTGCCTTGCCATCGCACGGCGCCTTCGATAGTCTTCTATTTTAGGTTGTCACCCCCGCCAGCCCTGGGCGACACTGAAGACCAAAGATAACTGACGGCCAAAGATAAACGGCGGGCTTCGCGGCCCGCCGCCTACTGGGGTTCACATCGACGCCTGTCACTCCGAGGCAACGACATCTGATCCGGCAGCCGCGCCGGGCATCCTTGCCTTCAATGCATTGCCGACGTCGATAACCGCCGAAGTCATTTGACTGCGGCGCCCTGATCGACGACAAGCCGCCATGGCCAAGAAACCCGGAACCAATCCCAAAGGCGAGTTCGCCTTCTTCAACGTCGTCTATGAGGACGATACCCAGCGCTCCAACCGCCGCGTGCCCACCGAGCTGCTCGGCGGCCTCGACGGCGACGAGCCCGCCCGCGGCTTCATCATGGAGCAGGACCGCGAGATCGCCGAAAAGAGCGGTCGGCCGCCGCTCGAGATCAAGCGGATTGAGCGGGTCGGGGTGAAGAAGAAGTAGGCAGACATCGGCAGCGCTCACCAGCGCCGCATATTGCAGACAAGCAGCCGATAGAAAGCAGATGAAGCTTCTTGGCTGAACGCTACTGGTAGACAGGCACGAACAAAAACGGCGGGCTTGCGCCTGCCGTTTCGTCCGGATGGATGCCCGGGTCAGGCCGGGGCCTGACGATCGGAATTAATTATCCAAGAAGCTGCGCAGCTTCCGCGACCTTGACGGATGCTTCAGCTTGCGCAGCGCCTTGGCTTCGATCTGGCGAATGCGTTCGCGCGTCACGCTGAACTGCTGGCCGACTTCTTCCAACGTGTGGTCGGTATTCATGCCGATGCCGAAGCGCATGCGCAGGACACGCTCTTCGCGCGGCGTCAGAGATGCCAGCACGCGCGTCGTGGTCTCGCGCAGGTTGGACTGGATCGCGGCGTCGATGGGGAGGATCGCGTTCTTGTCCTCGATGAAATCGCCGAGGTGCGAATCCTCTTCGTCACCGACCGGCGTCTCCAGCGACAGCGGCTCCTTGGCGATCTTGAGGACCTTGCGGACCTTTTCGAGCGGCATGCCGAGCTTCTCGGCGAGCTCTTCCGGAGTCGGCTCGCGGCCGATCTCATTGAGCATCTGGCGCGAGGTGCGCACGATCTTGTTGATCGTCTCGATCATGTGCACGGGGATGCGGATGGTGCGCGCCTGGTCGGCGATCGAGCGGGTGATCGCCTGCCGAATCCACCACGTGGCGTAGGTCGAGAACTTGTAGCCGCGGCGATACTCGAACTTGTCGACCGCCTTCATCAGGCCGATGTTGCCTTCCTGGATCAGGTCGAGGAATTGCAGGCCGCGGTTGGTGTACTTTTTGGCGATCGAGATCACCAGACGGAGGTTGGCTTCCACCATCTCCTTCTTGGCCTGGCGTGCCTCGCGCTCGCCCTTCTGTACGGAGTGCACGATCTTGCGGAACTCGACGATCTCGAGGCCGGTCAGGGCGGCGAGCTGATGCACTTCGTGACGAAGGTCCTTGATGCGGTCCTTCTCGTGATGAACGAAATTCTTCCAGCCCTTGGCCGAGAGTTTCGAGACGCGGTTGAGCCAACGCGGATCGAGCTCCGAGCCGGTGTAGTTGCGCAAAAAGTCCTCGCGCGCGACGCCGTGGCTGTCGGCAAGACGCATCAAGCGGCCCTCGTAGGAGACGAGGCGCTTGTTGATGTCGTAGAGCTGCTCGACCAGCGAGTCGATACGGGCTTGGTTGAGGCGGAGCGACTTCACCTCGACGATGATCTCGTCCTTCAGCTTCTTGTACTTGCGCTCCTGGTGCGGCGAGAGCGACTCGTTCTGGAGCTGGTTCTGGATGTCCTGCTCCTGAAGCTTGCGCAGCTTCTTATAGCTGTCGGCGATCTTGTCGAAGATCTCGACCACCTTCGGCTTGAGCTCGGCCTCGATTGCCGCGAGCGACATCTGGTTCTCGAACTCGTCGTCGTCCATGTCGGACTCGGCGGCGGACTCGGCTGGATCCTTGTCTTCGCCGGCTTCAGTGCCACCGGGCGCAGGCGCGGCGCGGAACGGGGTGGGCGACGGCGGCGCGGCGGGCGGCGCGACATGCGCGGGGGCAGCGGCGGACGCGGTGGCTTCGCCACCCTCGGCCGGCGCTTCGCCGTTCGGGCCGGCGATCATCGCGGTGTTCATGCCGCCCTTGGCGTCAGGGCCGGCATAGGTCGCTTCGAGATCGATGATGTCGCGGAGGAAGATCTTGCCTTCGTTGAGCTCGTCCCGCCAGATGATGATGGCCTGGAACGTCAGCGGGCTTTCGCACAGACCCGCGATCATCGCCTCGCGGCCGGCCTCGATGCGCTTTGCAATGGCGATTTCGCCCTCGCGGGACAGCAGCTCGACCGTGCCCATCTCGCGCAGATACATGCGCACCGGATCGTCGGTGCGCTCGCCCGGCTCGCTCTTCTTGACCTCGGTGACGGCCTTCTGGGTGACCTCGACGAGCTCGTTGTCGGTCTCGTCCTCGCCCTCGTCCTTGTCTTCCTCGCCTTCGGTGTCGTCGGCTTCGGTGACGTTGATGCCCATGTCCGAGAGCATCGACATGATGTCCTCGATCTGTTCGGGCGAGGTCTGGTCGGACGGCAAGACTTCGTTGAGCTGATCAAAGGTCACGAAGCCGCGCTTCTTGGCCTGCTTGATCATCTTCTTCACGGCGGCGTCGGACAGGTCGAGCAAGGGCGAGGGCGCGTCCTGGGAGTCCTTCTCCGGCGCATCCGCTGCCTTGTCGTCCTTTTCCTTGTCCTTCGCCTGCAGCGTCTTTGCCTTGGTGGCCATCCATTGCTCCTCAACGCGCTTCAATGCAGACGGCGCGCCCCGCCTGCCTGAATTCACATGAACCTGTTGCTCGACGCTCTCGCTTCGGCAGCTCTCGACACGGAAAGGGCGGCGCACAAACTTCTCGCCACCCCCAACTTTCTCTCGCCGGATTTGCCTAACGCTTCGTGAGCCTCTTTGTCGCAGCGGATGCAGGTGTAGTGCCAACAGCGGTTGCGCGGATTCATTCCTGACGCGTCTGTTCTGCCTGCGGCCGCCTTCGGGCCAAAGTGCTACAAGACCGTTAAGCCTCGATTAACCCTGTTTCTGCCGCCAAACCAAGGATTTGGCGAGTCTTTTAGCGGTTCCGACCCCGGCCGTCCGCATGATTCTTTCATTACATGCTCTTCTGGAGCCGACCCGACAGTTCGCCAAAACCCTCGATCAGGGCCTCGGTACCGTCGACTTCGCCCATCCGAGCCTTGACGTCACGCAGCCACGCCAAATTGGCCTCGCTGGGGTCCTCCCCCAGGGCCAGCTCAGCGTCCTTCAGCTCTCTAAGTAGTGAATGCCATTGCCGATGCAAGGCAACCAGCTGATGCCAGGTGGCAAGAACGTCATCCCGCGCCGCGCCCTCCCGGGCGCCCCACACCGCCGCGGTCGTGATGCCGTTCTCAACCCTTTGAAGAACTTGCGAAAATCCGCCCTTCTCGAGGTCGCCCCGCATCTTCTCGGCCTGCTCGCCCGGGTCCGGTGAGTGGTGATGATCGTTGGCGAAGGCGGCGATGATGCCGGCCCTGAGTTTATGGGCTTCGGGATGGGCCAGCTCCAGGGCGGCCACCTCCTCCAAGTGCTCATGCAGCAGCCAGGGGTGGTTGATCAGGCATTGCAGGATCAGGGCCTCCCGGCGGGAGATGGCACTGCGCTGGCCGCGCATGATCGGGCTTGCCGCCAGCTGAGGGCTCGCCGCCTGGTATGGACCGGACGGCAGCGGGACGGGACCGGGCGGGCCGCGGCGGGCGCCACCAAATCCCTGGCCACCGAATCGATTCGCGCCTCCCCCACCCCTGGGCTGGAACGGCCGGCCGCCGCCACCTTGGCGGAAACTGCCCCGGCCGCCAAAGCCGCCGCGCCCGCCTTCGGGGGCAAAGGCGCGCTGGAGCCGATTGGCAAAGTCGTCGCGGTAATAGCGCCGCACCACCTCGTCGCGGATGCCGTTGGAGAGCTCCTTGATGCGCGCCTCCAGAGCGGCGCGGCGCTCGGGCGTGGCAAAATTGCCGCCTTCGAGCTCGCGCGACCAGATCATCTCCGCGAGCGGTCGCGCCGCCGCGATCACGTCCTCGATCGCGCCGCGGCCACCCGAGCGAACGAGATCGTCGGGGTCCTGCCCCTCCGGCAGCAGCGCAAAGCGCAGGCTCTTGCCCGGCGCGAGGAACGGCAAGGCAAGGTCCGCGGCGCGGTAAGCCGCCTTCTGGCCGGCGCGGTCGCCGTCGAAGCAGAGGATCGGCTCGTCCGCCATCTTCCACAGCAGCGCGAGCTGGCTTTCGGTGAGCGCAGTGCCGAGCGGCGCGACGGTGCCTGCGAAGCCCGCGGTGACCATGGCGATGACGTCGACATAGCCTTCGACCACGATCAGGGCGCCGCCGTCATGGGTGGCTTTGCGCGCGGTCTGGTGGTTGTAGAGATTGTCGCCCTTGTGGAAGAGCGGCGTCTCCGGCGAGTTCAGATATTTGGCCGGAACGTCCTTCTCCAGCGCGCGCCCGCCGAAGGCGATGACGCGGCCGCGCAAATCCGTGATCGGAAACATCACGCGGTCGCGGAAGCGGTCGTACGGCACCGGAATGTCGTCGCCGGCGACGAGCAGGCCGGTCTCGACCATGTCGTCAACGGACACGCCAAGCTTGCCAAGATGCTCCTTCAGCGCGAAGCGGTCGGGCGGCGCATAGCCGAGGCGGAACTGCAATTGCGTCGCCGGCGAGATGGCGCGATCGGCCAGATAGCCGCGCGCTTTGGCACCTAAGCGCGACGCCAGCGTCTCGGCGAAGAATTTTGCTGCAAGATCCATGACGTCATGCAGCGATTTGCGCCGCTGCTCATGCCGGGCCGCATCCGGCGTCACCGCCGGCAGCGGCAGTCCCGCCATATTGGCGAGCCGCTCGACGGCCTCGGCGAACGGCACGCCGTCGGTCTCCATCACGAAGTTGATGATGTCGCCGTGCTTGCCGGAGGAGAAATCGTGGTAAAAGCCCTTCTGGTCGTTGACGTAGAAGGACGGCGTCTTCTCCTGCTGGAACGGCGATAACCCCTTCCACTCCCGCCCCGCCTTCTTCAGCTTGACGCGCTTGCCGACGACTTCGGAGACCGAAAGCCGGGCACGAAGCTCGTCGAGGAATTGGGGCGTGAAGCGCATGAGATCCAGTCTTGCCCGAGCGAGATGAGCCGGGCCAAGATCAGGCATATAGGTGCCGCCTGCGCAAAAGTCAGGTTTGTCGGGATTATACGCGCTGTTCACAGCCCCGCGTTATTCCGGGGCGCGCAGAGCACGAGCCTGGAATCAATGGCGCCACCGGACCGCTGGCAGAAATGGATTTCCGGGCTCGCGCTTCGGGCGCCCCGCAAATGACGGTGGAGAGAGGCCTTGAACCGCGCCCGGTTCCACGCTTCCATACCCCCATGTTCAGGACCTTTCGAGGCGGCCAGAGCGGGGGCTGGCGCGTGACGTCAATCTCGCCCGTGAGGGGCGAGCCCCTGCCCTTCGTGCCGGCGCTGTCGGTGACCGACAGCGAGGCCGTCTCGTTGCCGCTGGTGCCCTCGCGCAACGCCTGGCGGCTGGTCGGCGTCGCGAGCAGCTTGCGTTACACCGAGCGGCCTGAGAAGCAGCAGCTCGTCGCCGTGCAGGCCGGCCTCGGCCGGTTAGAGGCGACCAGCGCAGCGCTGATCCCGATCCGCAAGTCGCAGGCCTGGTGGGAGCTGACGCAGGAAGAGCGCCGCAAGATCTTCGAGGACAGATCGCACCACATCGCGAGCAGCCTGCGCTACCTGCCCGCCATCGCGCGCCAGCTCTATCATTGCCGCGACCTCGGCAGCCCCTTCGACTTTCTGACCTGGTTCGAATTCGCACCGGTTGATGCTGCGCTGTTCGAAGAGCTGGTGGCGATGCTGCGGCAGACCGAGGAGTGGACCTATGTCGAGCGCGAGGTCGACGTGCGCATGGTGAAGGAGGTGCTGTCGGCCTAATGCTTCAGGAAGCGGCCGGACACGATGCGCGGAAGATCGGTGACGGGCCAGTTGTAGACATAGGTCCAGGCCTTGCTGCTGGTGCCGTCCGGCAGCGACACGTCGATCAGCTGGCGCAGATATTCGGTCGGCTCCGGAAAGCCTTCGCCGCAGGCCTCGTACATGTCGAGCTCGCGCAGCAGCTCGTCGCCCGCGCGCAAGTGAAAGAGCTCACCATGGACGATGTCGGACGGCGCGTCCGACAGCAATAGCCCCGGATAATGCTTCACCAGGACGAGCCGACCGCGGCAGGTCGCATCGGCAAGGAAATCCGCATGAGCCGCGAGCAGCCGCGCCATCGGATGATCGAAGCCGCGCATCAGGGTGCCGTAGACGAAGAGACGATCGCAGGTCATCCGGTGTGTATAGCTGGCAATGGCGCGGAACGACAACGCCGCATATTCGCTGTCGTCCTGGCGAAAGCCAGGACCACGATGTACAGGCAATGACGCTCTCAGCGGCATCCTCGGTCGAGCATGGTGATTTGAAGCGAACCGATCTATACCGATTTTCTTCGAACTTCAGGGCGGCAGTTTTTCCATAGGCAATCAGGATGGCTCTAGATACGGCCGACGCGACCGATCAACTCCTCGGCGAGGGCGACATTGCGCCAGTGCATGAGGTGAATACGGCAGGCCAATCGCCCTTCCTGCTCACCGCGGATCATTACGGGCGGGTGCTGCCGCGCGCGCTCGGCAATCTCGGTGTCGCGGAAAGCGAGCTTGTGAGGCACATCGCCTGGGACATCGGCATCGCCGGCGTCGCCGAGCGGCTCGCAAAAATGCTCGACGCGCATCTGATCGCGCAGCGCTATTCGCGGCTCGTGATCGACTGCAACCGCCCGCCCGCCGCTGTGAGCTCGATCCCCGTGATCTCTGAAGCCACCGCGATTCCGCGCAACGAGGGTATTTCGGAGTGGGAGCGCGAGGCGCGGCGGCGCGAGATTTTCGCGCCCTATCATCATCGCATCGACGCCGCCCTCAACCGCCGCCTGCGCGACAAGCGGCCGACAGCACTGGTGTCGCTGCACAGCTTTACGCCGGTCTATGCCGGCGTCGCGCGGCCCTGGCACGTCGGCGCCCTGTATAACCGCGACACCGTGCTGCCGCAGCTTCTCTTGAAACATCTCCGCGCTGAAAGCGATCTCGTCGTCGGCGACAACGAGCCCTATGCGGTGAACGACCTCACCGACTACACCATCCCCGTGCACGGCGAGGCGCGGGGCCTCGTCAACACCGGCATCGAGATCCGCCAGGATCTGATCGCCGACCAGTCCGGCCAGCAGCAATGGGCGGAACGGCTGGCGCGGATCCTTGCCGAGATCGAGGTTGAGCTGAAGGCGGAGCTGTTGGTGTAAGCCTCACTTCGCCCTGGTCAGCGCCAGCCAGATGCCGCCGCCGATCATGAAGCCGCCGGAAATGCGCGACATCATCCGCGTGCGGCGGGCCGAGAAGAATTTTCGGGCGCGGCCGGCGGCGATGGCGTAGAGCGCGTCGGTCATGACCGCCGTGACCATGAAGGTGGCACCAAGCAGCGCGACTTGCGGAAAGTGCGGGTGGTTCATGTCCATGAACTGCGGAATGAAGGCGCCGAAGAACACCAGCACTTTAGGGTTCGACAGCAGCACCAGGAATCCTTGCAGGAAGAAGCCGCCGCGCGGCGGCGGAGGCGGCGCGTCGACGTCAACGCCGTCGACCGGCGTCCAGATCAACTTGATGCCGAGCCACACCAGATAGGCGGCGCCAGCAAAGCGTACCCAGTCAAACCAGTACCCCATGGTCGCCATCAGCGAGGTCAGACCGACCGCGACGATGCCAATCACGATGGCAAGACCCGCTTGCGCGCCGGCAACGTTGGTGAGCGCCGCGCGGGTGCCGTGCCGCAGGCCGTTGGCAATGACGAGCGTGACGATCGGCCCCGGCAGCAACGCCAGCGCGATGCAGGCAGCGACGAAGGCGAGATAGGCTTGCATGGACATCATGGGGAGGACTCGCTGCGGTTTGTACGCATTAATGCATGGCGGAGGCCGGAACGGAAGCTCGCAGATCTCGTGTTCCCGCTTGCGGGGAGCTCTTCGCCTCGTCCCGCAGCGGAGAGATTGCACGCGACCAAAAACATGATTTCTCAAGCGCCGCTTGACATGCAACCATTTGGTTGCCTATCATCATAACCATGGATGAGGTCTTCAAAGCGCTCGCCGATGCGTCACGACGGTCGCTGCTGGACAGGCTTCACACCCGGAACGGCCAGACCCTGAACGAGCTCTGCGAAGGCCTTGCCATGACGCGTCAGGCGGTGACCAAGCACCTTGGCATTCTGGAGGAGGCCAATCTCGTCACCACCATCAGGCATGGCCGCGAGAAGCTGCACTATCTCAACCCCGTGCCGATCCATCAGATCGGCGAACGCTGGATCAGGAAATTCGAGCGCGGCAAGCTCGCCGCACTTAGCGAGTTGAAACGTCAGCTGGAGAAACGCGATGAGTAAGCCGGAATTCGTCTACGTCACCTACATCGAGACCACACCGGAAAAGGCTTGGGAGGCGCTAACCAACAGCGCGTTTACGCGGCAGTACTGGTTCGGCGCCGAGGTCAGATCCGACTGGAAGGTAGGCTCTTCCTTCGCCCTCACGCTCGACGGCGAGATCACCGATTCCGGCGAAATCCTCGAGGCCGATCCGCCGCGGCGATTGTCCTACAGTTTCAAGCACCAGAAATACGAGGAGCTGCGCGGCGAGCCGATATCGCGTGTCGTCTTCACCATCGAACCGTTCGGCTCGCTGGTGCGTTTGACCGTGCTGCATGACGGTTTTGTCGAGGGCGGCAAGTATCTCGGCGCCGTCTCCAATGGCTGGCCGGCGATCCTGTCCGGGCTCAAGAGCCTGCTGGAGAGAGGCAAAGTACTCGCCATCCCGCGCACGGCGCTCAACAAGGGATTCGACGCAAAATGAAGCTCGAGCAGTTCACGCCGCTGACTGTCTACACCATCTACATCGCCTCCACGCCCGAGAAGGTGTGGGAGGCGCTGACTTCGGCAGAGTTCAGCCGACAGTATTTCTTCGGCAATGCCGTCGAGGTCGAGCCACGGCTCGGCGGCGCCTTCATCGTGCGCACGCCCGACGGCGCCGTGCACATCAGCGGCGAGGTCCTCGCCTACGATCCGCCGCGAAAGCTCGCGGTCACGTTCAACGTGAACTGGCCCGATCTGATCGAGAAGCTCGGCCCGACCCTCGTCACCTACGAGATCGCACAGGCCGGCGATGCCGTCCGGCTCACCATGAGCGAAGGCCACGACCGCCCGCTCAGCGATGACATTCTTGCAGGCGGGCGCTCCGGCTGGCCGGCGATCCTGTCGAGCCTCAAGAGCCTGCTCGAGACCGGCAAGCCGCTGGTCGTCAAGCCGGGCCCGCCGCAGCGGATGCTCGATGCGCTGAAGGCGATGGGGATCAAGACGCCGTAGGGCGACGGCCTCCGTGTCGTCGTCCCGGACAAAGCGCGCCTCAAGCGCGCGCCGATCCGGGCGCCATAGCGAAAGGGTGAAGTTTTTGGCGAAGACTCGTGGTTACGGCTTCGCGCCAACAACATCCCATACGGCTATGGGCCCGCGGCTTGAGGCGTCTTTGCCATTGTCAGAGGCTAACCTTTCGCCCGCAGCTCGCGCCGCAGCACCTTGCCGGTGGCGGTCATCGGCAGCGTCTCCGCGAAGGCGACGAAGCGCGGATATTCGTGCGCGGCGAGCTGCACCTTGACGAACTCCTGGATCTCGTGCGCGAGTGCGTCGCTGCCGGTGAAGCCGGGGCGCAGCACGATCCAAGCCTTGATCGATTCGGTCCGGATCGGATCGGGAATGCCGACCACCGCGGCCATCGCCACGGACGGATGCTTCATCAGCGTGTGCTCGATCTCGGACGGGCCGACGCGATAGCCGGCGGTGGTGATGACGTCGTCCTCGCGGCTGACATACCAGAAATAGCCGTCCTCATCCTGCACGCCGAGATCGCCGGTGAGCAGGAATTCGCCGGCATATTTCTTCGCCGTCGCCTCCGGATTGCGCCAATATTCGAGCATGGTGACGGGACATGGCTGGCGCACGCCGATGATGCCGCGCTGACCGCGCGCCAATTCCTCGCCCTTGTCGTTGACGATGCGAACGTCGAAGCCTGGCGTCGCCTTGCCCATCGCGCCGGGGCGGATCGGAAACAGGTTGGAATTGCTGCCAATCACCAGGTTGCATTCGGTCTGGCCGAACACTTCGTGCGCATCGATGCCGAAGGTCTCGCGCACCCAGCCGAGCAATTCGCCACCCAGAGATTCACCCCCGGTAAAAATGCTGCGCAGCTTGACGCCGGGGTGCTTCACACCGGCCTGTCGCATCAGCTTCAGTGCCGTCGGCGGCAGAAAGACATTGCGCACGCCGAGATCGGCCATCATCTGCATCGCTGCCTGCGGCTCGAATTTGCGCGCGCGATGACCGACCAGGGGAATGCCGTGATACCAGAACGCCAAGAGGCCGTTGACGAGGCCGCCGATCCAGGCCCAGTCCGCCGGCGTCCACATAAGATCGCCGGCGCGCGGCAGGAAGTTGTGGCACATCTCCACATTCGGCAGATGGCCGAGCACGACGCGGTGCGCATGCAGGGCGCCTTTGGGATTGCCGGTCGTGCCAGAGGTATAGATGATCAGTGCGGGATCATCGGCGGAGGTGTCGACCCGCACGAAATCGGGTGAGGCCGCTTTCACCGAATCCCAGAACGATTTCGCGCCTGCCGGAACGCGCTCGCCGACAACATAGACGTTCGTCAGCTCCGGCAGGCGATCGCGGATCCTCGACAGCTTCTCCCAGCCTCCTTCGTCAGTCACGATCGCCTTGGCCTCGGAATTCGACAGGCGGAATTCCAGCGCGTCCTCGCCGAACAGCGCGAATAGCGGAATCGAGATCAGGCCTGTCCGGAACGCAGCCATGTGTACGATCGGCAGCTCCAATGACTGCGACAGGAACACCGCGACGCGGTCACCGCGCGACAGCCCATCCGCCTTCAGCACGTTGGCGAAGCGGCGCGACATCTCGGCGACCTCGTCAAAGGACGTGCGCGTGGTCACGCGGTTCTCGTCGACATAGATCAGCGCGAGCCGGCCGCTGCCGTCGGCATGGCGATCGCAGCACGCCTCCGCGATGTTGAATCGCGCCGGAATGTCCCAGCGGAAATTGCGATAGAGCTCGTCGTAAGTTGCGGCTTCGGTCAGCATGGCAGCACGTTTCCAGAGTAGTTGTCGCCCAGTTTAGAGCCGTGGATGCTCGGGACAAGCCCCGCCGCGGTCATTGCGGCCGACGCACCAGCTTCGAACCCGGAATCCATCATGCGGCATTTCCCGTGGCGCGATAGATTCCGGGCTCGCCCTTCTGCCTTCGCTCATCAAGCTTCGGCGAACAAGCCGGGGCGCCCCGGCATGACGGTGAGAGTTAGCGCACCGTCGCAAAAAACGTCCGGACATCGCGCACGAACAGCTCCGGCTGCTCGAAAGCGGCGAAATGGCCGCCCTTCTCCATCTCGCTCCAATGCGTGATGTTGGGGAAGTTGGGCTCCATCCAGCGTCGCACCGGCGTGATGATCTCCTTGGGAAACACCGCGACGCCCGTCGGCACCTTCACGACAGGCGTGGTGCGGCGCTTGCCGAAACTTTCCCAATAGAGCCGCGCAGAGGAGGTCGCGGTCTCCGTCGCCCAGTACAGCATGACGTTGTCAAGCAGCTCGTCCTTGGTGAAGATGTTCTCGGGATGGCCGTTGCAATCGGTCCAGGCCCAGAATTTTTCCAAGATCCAGGCCGCCTGCCCGCTCGGCGAATCCGTCAGGCCATAGCCGAGCGTCTGCGGCCGCGTCGATTGCTGCTTGGAATAGCCGGAATCGAGAGCGACATAATGCTTGAGCCCGGCGAGCGCGCGCTTCTCTTCCGCCGTCGGCTCGCCCTCGATCCGTGGCGGCGAATTGAAGGACAACGTGATGTGGATGCCAGCGCAATGCTCGGCGTCCTGCGCGCCGAGCGAGCTCGTCACCGCCGAGCCCCAGTCGCCGCCCTGCGCGCCGTATCGCGCGTAGCCCAGCCGGTCCATCAGCTTCGCCCAGGTCGCCGCGATGCGGTCGACGCCCCAGCCCGTGGTCTTCGGCTTGGCCGAGAAGCCGAAGCCCGGCAGCGAGGGACAGACGACATGAAACGCATCAGCCGGATTGCCGCCATGCGCGGCAGGATCGACCAGCGGCGCGATCACTTTCTGGAATTCGACGATCGAGCCGGGCCAGCCATGGGTGATGATCAGCGGCAGCGCGGACGGCTGCGTCGACCGCACATGCAGGAAATGGAGGTCGAGCCCGTCGATCTCGGTGGTGAACTGCTCGAAGCGGTTCAGCTCTGCTTCGCGGGCGCGCCAGTCATAGCCATCAGCCCAATAGGTGCAGATCTCCCGGATCCATTGCAGCGGCGCGCCCTGGCTCCAATCATCGACCAGCTCCGCCTCCGGCCAGCGGGTGCGGGCGAGGCGCGACTTGAGGTCGGCGAGGACGTCGTCGCTGATGGCGATGCGGAACGGTTTGATGGCGCCGGTCATCATGCCTCCCCATTTTCCTTAAAGAGAGAATAGACCTAACTGACGCGGCATCAAAGCGAGCCACCCTCACCCGCAAGGGGAGAGAGGAAAAGCCTAGCCCGACAGTGCGGCCTTCACCAAGCCGCTGGCTTTACCGAAGTCCATCTGTCCCGCGTACTTTGCCCGCAACGCTGCGATCACCTTGCCCATGTCTTTCATGCCGGCCGCGCCGGTTTCAGTGACCGCATCCGAGATCGCTTTCTTCACCTCGTCGTCCGACATCTGCTTCGGCAAATACGCCGAGATCACCACGATCTCCTCGCGCTCCTGGGCGGCGAGCTCGGCGCGACCGCCCTTGTCGTAGAGCTCAACCGCCTCCTGGCGCTGCTTGATCATCTTCTGCAGCACCGCGAGGATGTCGGCGTCCGACAGCGGCGGCTTGCCACTGCCGCGAGCGTCGATGTCGGCATTCTTGATGGTCGAATTGACCATGCGCAGCGTGGACAGCTTGCGCTCGTCCTTGGCCTTCATGGCCTCCTTGACCGCATTGTTGATGTTGTCGCGCAGCATGGTCGGGTCCTCTCAATCTGTCGCGCCTGATCTAAGCCGTTCGCGGGCAAGAGGCCATACCGGACCGGCCCGACGGTGCATTGTTTCCTTGCCGGGGCTCGAAATGGCTCAAAGTTGCCAGTTCCGGCTTAAGTGCCCGAAGCCGCCCGTCAAATATGCAAAAACGCATGTGAATCCGGCCTGTCCCGCTTTGACGGCGGGGCCAGCGCAGACTATGAAACGCGCTCATGACACAACATGACAACGATCCCGCTTGGCCGGACCACAAACCGACCGCGCTCCTCGTGCTTGCCGACGGCACGGTGCTCGAAGGCTTCGGTCTCGGCGCCGAAGGCCACGCCGTCGGCGAGGTCTGCTTCAACACCGCGATGACCGGCTATGAGGAGATCCTGACCGATCCCTCCTATGCCGGCCAGCTCATCACCTTCACGTTCCCGCATATCGGCAATGTCGGAACCAACGAGGAAGATATCGAGACGGTGAACATGGCGGCAACGCCCGGGGCGCGCGGCGTGATCCTGCGCACCGCGATCACCGATCCCTCGAACTACCGCGCCACCAAGCACCTCGACCAGTGGCTGAGGGCTCGCGGCATCATCGGCCTCTCCGGCATCGACACCCGCGCGCTGACCGCGCTGATCCGCTCCAACGGCATGCCCAACGCCGTGATCGCGCATTCCAAGAAGGGTGAGTTCGATCTGCACGGTCTCAAGGAAGAGGCGCGCGAGTGGCCGGGCCTCGAAGGCATGGACCTCGTGCCGATGGTCACGTCCGGCCAGCGCTTCACCTGGGACGAGACTCCCTGGCTGTGGGACAAGGGTTTCGGCCGCCAGGACAAGCCCGAGTTCAACGTGGTGGCGATCGATTACGGCATCAAGCGCAACATCTTGCGCCTGCTCGCCGGCGTCGGCTGCAAGGTGACGGTGGTGCCGGCAACGACTTCATCTGAGGATATCCTTGCGATGAAGCCGGACGGCGTGTTTCTGTCGAACGGCCCGGGCGATCCGGCGGCGACCGGCAAATATGCCGTGCCTGTGATCCGGGACGTGATCAAGTCGGGCACGCCGACCTTCGGCATTTGCCTCGGTCACCAGATGCTCGGTCTCGCCGTCGGCGCCAAGACCAAGAAGATGCACCAGGGCCATCACGGCGCCAACCATCCCGTCAAGGACGAGACCACCGGCAAGGTCGAGATCACCTCGATGAACCACGGGTTTGCCGTGGACGAGACGACTTTGCCGAAGGGTGCGACGCAGACCCACATCTCGCTGTTCGACGGCTCCAATTGCGGCATCCAGCTCGACGGCAAGCCGGTGTTCTCGGTGCAGTACCACCCCGAGGCTTCGCCCGGCCCGCGCGACTCGCACTATCTGTTCCAGCGCTTTGCCGATCTGATGCGGCAGAAGAAGAGCGCGTAAGGGCGCTATCGCCTTTGCGGCGTGATGCACTGCTGAACCGGGGGCCATAGACACGGCGTTCCGGGTCCGGGCTCAGCGACGCATCGCTTCGCGCGGCTTCGCGTCCGGGACACGACACCTGTCCAGGAACGCCTGCACAGGATGAAATGTTGTCCGGGCACTCTCGTGTAGCAGGAGCCCCGCCATGTCCGTCGTCCGCGACAAGGCCGAGCCGCTCGCCATCGTGTTCGAAGATGACGGGCTCGTGCCAAACAACATCCTCCCGTTCCTGGTTTACCAGGGCGCGGTGAAGCTCGATCCGGAGCAGCCGGAAGAGACTATCGAAGAGCTGTTCGAAGCGAACGGCTGGGGCGGCACGTGGCGCAACGGCGTCTACGATTATCTGCACTATCATTCGACCGTGCATGAGGTGCTCGGCGTTGCGCGCGGCAGCGCTCGCGTCCGCTTCGGCGGCGACCATGGCCAGGAGCTTCAGATCAAGGCGGGCGACGTTGCGATCCTGCCGGCCGGTACCGGCCACCAACGCATCAAGGCGAGCGACGATTTCTGCCTGATCGGCGCTTATCCGCCAGGCGCCAAGATGGAGATCACGCGGGCGACGGCTGAAAATCACGCCAAGGCGCTGAAGACGATTCCGCAAGTCGCGATGCCGCCGGCCGATCCGGTGACGGGCAAGGAAGGCGCGCTGATGAGGTTGTGGCGGTCGTGAGTCGAGAACGCCGGCCAAACACGCGGTCGTCGTCCGGCGCCGGCCGCACCCATACCCTCAGGAAGACGTTGTGGCGGGAAATGGCGGCCGCGAGTCTTCGCCAAACTCAAGCCTGTGGCGACGGGTCCCGGATCTGCGCGCGCTTGGGGCGCGCTTGTCCGGGACGACGTTGCGGAAGAATTAGCGCCCTACCCCGCGTTGCTGCCCTCCTGCCTTGTGGCTTCGAACAGGAACCAGGTGCGGCGCTCGGTCTCGTCGATGAAGTTTTCGAGGATGCTGGCGCTGGCGACATCGCCGGCTTCGTCGCAGACCTCGTGCGCCTTACGCATCGCAGCCGCGACGTGCTTGTTGTCCTGCATCAGCTCGCGCAGCATCTCGCGCGGCGGAACGTAGTCCTCGTTGTTGTCCTTGATGGTCTGGAGTTTTGCGACCTGGCCGATCGACCTCAGCGTGGTGCCGCCGATCTTGCGGACGCGCTCGGCGAGCTGGTCGGTGGTGGCGAAGATCTGGTCGGACTGCTCGTCGAGCAGCAAATGATAATCGCGGAAATGCCGGCCGCTGATGTGCCAGTGGAAATTCTTGGTTTTCAGATACAGCGCGAATGCGTCGGCCAGAAGCACGTTGAGCGCCTCCGAGACCTTCTTGACCCCATCGGGCGGCAGATCGGTGGGGGTGTCGAGATCGGGCGAGACCTTGTTGTTGGTTTTGCTCACGGGAGACCTTCCTGTTAGGACGCGGACATTGACGGCGCGCCGTCGCACCCCTAACGCAAGGCGGGCAGCGCCGGTTCCGTTGGCGGAACCGTTTGGCCGGGACCTTCAAATACCATGGACGATTGGATCGATTATTACGACTCCACGCATACGATCTATGTCAGCAAGCTGCATCGCGACTTGCACTTCCAGATCATTGCGCGGGACATCGTCGGCTATATCCCCTCGTCCGACGCCGTGGTGCTGGACTATGCCTGCGGCGAGGCGCTGTCGGCGAACCAGGTGGCCGCCGCGTGTGGCCAGCTGATCCTGGCGGAGCCCGCGCCGGGAGTGCGCGGCCGGCTGATCGCGCGGTTCGCTCCGAACACTAAGATCCGCGTCCGTTCGCTCGATGACGTCCGCAAGATGCAGGACCAGTCGATCGATCTCGTCGTGATGAACTCGGTCGCGCAATACATGACGCCGGAGGAGCTGGATGGCGCTCTCCTCAACATCCGCCGGATCCTAAAACCCTCCGGCAAGCTGGTGCTTGGCGATATCCTCCAGCCCAATGTCGGCATGGTCAGGGACGTGATTGCGCTGCTCAGCTTCGGCCTGCGGCACGGCTTCCTGAAGGACGCGCTGGTCGGGCTGATCAGCACCGCGCTCTCGGATTATCGTCAGCTGCGCTCGCGCATCGGGCTCCAGCGCTACAGCGAGGCGGAGATCACCGCGAAGCTGACGGCGGCCGGATTCGTGGTCCAGCGCGCGCACACCAATATCGGCCACAATCACTGGCGCATGACCTTCATCGCGCGGCCACCTCTGATCCGTTAAGTATAACAACCAGCCGAGGTGGCCTGCCGCGCCTCCGATCGGTAATGATCGATGCGGCCCGGTGGCGGAAGCGTCTACGCGAGGGCGGTGCAACGCTCTTCATCCTGGTTCAAATCCAGGCCGGGTCTCCACGCTTCGCCCCTGCGGGGCTACGCGTGGCGCAGCCATGCTAGACCGGCAGGGGCGAAGCGTGTCCGGCGTAGCTTCAGCGAAGCGAAAGCGAAGACGGACTGCTCGCGCGCAATCGTCTCATTTTCGGTCGGCGTCGACCATCTCGCACTCGGACAGCAGCTGAAGCCGGTCGGCGTCCTTGGCCGCTGACTTGATCACGGCATCGAGCAGGCCCGGGAAGCGCGCATCCAGATCCTCGCGGCGCAGCCGCATGAAGCGGTTGGTGCCGGCCACGCGGGTCTGCATCAGGCCGCATTCGCGCAGTTTGGCAAAGTGATAGGCGAGGTTGGACTTGCCGCCGAGGCCGCTGAAATCGCCACAACAGAGCTCGCTGCTGACACGTTCTTGCTGCGCGAGCTGGTAGACGATCGCCAACCGGATCGGATCGCTCAGGCAATCCAGGACCATCGGCAGCTCGATCTGCTCGCGGGTCGGGTGAAATGGCATTCGGCTCATGGGCCCATCATAGCGATAAGACCGCAATGTTCAACACTTCTTGAACCAATTGACTTCTAGGCCGGTTCAACCAATAGTTCAATAAACGTTGAACATAAGGATTTCTCTCATGAGCGTGTTCTGGCTGGCCTTGGCGGCCTTCGCGATCGGCACTGAAGGATTTGTCATTGCAGGACTTTTACCGGCGATCGCCACTGACCTCTCGATTTCGGTCTCGGCCGCCGGCCAGCTGGTCACCGCTTACGCCCTCACCTATGCCGTGGGCTCGCCAATCCTGGCGGTGACCCTCAACAACATCGACCGCCGCACCGTGCTGGCTCTGGCGCTGACGACCTTCGTCGCCGGCAACCTCGCCGCAATGGTGGCATCCAGCTACGCCCTGCTGCTGGCCTCGCGCATGCTGATGGCGCTCGGCTCGGGGCTGTGCATGCCGACAGCGCTGGCAGTGTCCGTGGCGGTCGCCTCGCCCGAACGGCGCGGACGTGCGGTGGCCCTCGTCACCTCGGGCCTTACGGTCGCAACCGTCATCGGCGTCCCCCTTGGCAATCTCGTCGGCAGCCTGCTCAGCTGGCGCGCCACGTTTGCCATGGTCGCCCTGATCGGCACGGTGGCACTCGCCGGCCTTCTGCTTGGGCTACCCAAAGGCCTGCCGCGCAACACCGCCTCGCTGAGCGAGCGGCTGGCGGTGGCGCGTCACAGCAATGTCTTGATCGCGCTTGTGATCACAATTTTATGGGCGCTCGGCGGCTTCACCGTGTTCACCTATTTCGCCGTTCCTCTGCGCACCCTCGGCTTTGACGCCTCGCAGATCAGTCTGGCACTGCTGGTGTTCGGCGGCGCCGCCGCGATCGGCAACATGCTCGGCGGCGTCCTGGCCGACCGGCTCGGCACGCTCGCCACCGCCGCGCTCGGGCTCGCCGGCATGGCGAGTGCGCTGATCCTGCATTCGCTGGTGCTGAAGCTGATGCCCGGACAGGCGCATTATACGGTGCTGGGCGCGATCTTCCTCTGGGGCGTCTCGGGCTGGGCGTTTTATCCGGCCCAGATCGCCAGCATCATCCGGATCGAGCCGCAGGCCTCGATGATCGCGCTCTCGCTCAACGCCTCGGCGATGTATCTCGGCTTCGCCATCGGCGGCGCCCTGGGCGGCGCGGTGCTGGCCACACTCTCGCCCAATGACCTCGGCTGGATCGGCGGAACGAGCGTTGCCGCCTCGCTTCTGGTGCATCTCGCCCGCGGCTGGCAGGCGCGGCCAAAACCGGTCAAAATTGCCGGTTGATGGGCGTTTTTCGGGGTTTCGCCGCCCTGAAAACTGGTCTAAGACCCACCCGCGCGCGAGGGAGACCACCGCGCTCTCGGCCACAGGGACGCGCGGTAGCGCGCCCTTTTTTTTGCCCAAATCCCAGTCCGGCGAGAGTTGATGCCCAAACGTACAGACATCACCACCATCCTGATCATCGGCGCCGGTCCCATCGTGATCGGCCAGGCCTGCGAGTTCGACTATTCGGGCACGCAGGCGGTGAAGACGCTGAAGGAAGAGGGCTATCGCATCGTCCTCGTCAATTCCAACCCGGCCACCATCATGACCGATCCGGAATTGGCCGATGCGACCTATATCGAGCCGATCACGCCCGAGATCGTCGCCAAGATCATCGAGAAGGAGCGCCACGTCATTCCCGGCGGCTTCGCGCTGCTGCCGACCATGGGCGGTCAAACAGCCCTGAACTGCGCGCTGTCGCTGCGCCGGCAGGGCACGCTGGAAAAGTTCGACGTCGAGATGATCGGCGCGACCGCGGATGCGATCGACAAGGCCGAGGACCGCCAGTTGTTCCGCAACGCCATGGAGAAGATCGGTCTGCAGACGCCGAAGTCGCGGCTCGCCAACGCGTCCGAGCTGAAGAAGTCGTTCCGCGACAAATACCATGCCGAACGCGAGAAGCTGTCGGGCGCGGCCCTCGAAGAGCTCGACCGGCAATGGACGCTCGGCGAAGGCGACCGCCGCAAGCGCTATCAGGAATATGCGCTGGGCCAGGCGATGATGGCGCTCTCCGAGATCGGCCTGCCCGCAATCATCCGGCCCTCCTTCACGATGGGCGGCACCGGCGGCGGCATCGCCTACAACAAGGAAGAGTTCCTCGACAT
The DNA here is from genome assembly GCF_023073795.1 of Bradyrhizobium sp. 159. Lineage (NCBI taxonomy): Bacteria > Pseudomonadati > Pseudomonadota > Alphaproteobacteria > Hyphomicrobiales > Nitrobacteraceae > Bradyrhizobium > Bradyrhizobium sp. 159. The sequence continues at coordinate 79,983 of NZ_JADPKE010000005.1, forward strand.
CATCGAGCGCGGCCTTGATGCATCGCCCACCAACGAAGTGCTGATCGAAGAATCCGTGCTCGGCTGGAAAGAGTACGAGATGGAGGTCGTGCGCGACAAGAAGGACAATTGCATCATCGTCTGCTCGATCGAGAACCTCGATCCGATGGGCGTGCATACCGGCGATTCCATCACCGTGGCGCCCGCCCTGACGTTGACCGACAAGGAATACCAGATCATGCGCGACGCCTCGCTGGCGGTGCTGCGCGAGATCGGGGTCGAGACCGGCGGCTCCAACGTGCAGTTCGGCGTCAATCCCGAAGACGGCCGCATGGTCGTCATCGAGATGAATCCGCGCGTGTCGCGCTCGTCCGCACTGGCCTCCAAGGCCACCGGCTTTCCGATCGCCAAGGTCGCTGCCAAGCTCGCGGTCGGCTACACCCTCGACGAGATCGCCAACGACATCACCGGCGGCGCCACGCCGGCCTCGTTCGAGCCGACGATCGACTACGTCGTCACCAAGGTGCCGCGCTTCGCCTTCGAGAAATTTCCGGGTGCCTCGACCACGCTGACGACCTCGATGAAGTCGGTCGGCGAAGTCATGGCGATCGGCCGCACCTTCCAGGAAAGTCTTCAGAAGGCCTTGCGCGGGCTCGAGACCGGATTGACCGGCCTCGACGAGATCGAAATCGAGGGTCTCGGCCGCGATGACGACAAGAATGCGATCCGCGCCGCGCTCGGCACACCGACGCCGAACCGGCTGCTCCAGGTCGCCCAGGCCATGCGGCTCGGCTGGTCCAACGAGGACATCTTCAACTCCTGCAAGATCGATCCGTGGTTCCTCGGCGAGATGCGCGGCATCGTCGACATGGAGGAGAAGGTTCGCAAGAACGGCCTGCCGGGCAATGCCTTCGGCATGCGCACGCTCAAGTCCATGGGCTTCTCCGATGCGCGCCTCGCAGTGCTCGCCGGGACGACGGAAGCCGACGTCACGGCGAAGCGCCACGCGCTCGGCGTCCGTCCCGTCTACAAGCGCATCGACACCTGTGCGGCCGAGTTCGCCTCTCCCACCGCCTATATGTATTCGACCTATGAGGCGCCGTTTGCGGGTGCGCCTGCGGACGAGAGCACTCCGTCCGACAAGAAGAAGGTCATCATCCTCGGCGGCGGACCGAACCGCATCGGCCAGGGCATCGAGTTCGACTATTGCTGCTGTCACGCCTGCTTCGCGCTGCACGATGCCGGCTACGAATCCATCATGGTCAACTGCAATCCGGAGACCGTATCGACCGATTACGACACTGCCGACCGGCTCTATTTCGAGCCGCTCACCGCCGAGGACGTGCTGGAGATCATCGTCAAGGAGCGCAGCAAGGGCACGCTGCACGGCGTGATCGTGCAGTTCGGCGGCCAGACCCCGCTGAAGCTGGCGCGCGCGCTGGAAGCGGCCGAAGTGCCGATCCTCGGCACCTCGCCCGATGCCATCGATCTTGCCGAGGATCGCGACCGCTTCAAGCGCGTGCTCGACAAGCTGCGGCTCAAGCAGCCGAAGAACGGTATCGCCTATTCAGTCGAGCAGGCGAGGCTCGTCTCCGCCGATCTCGGCCTGCCGCTGGTGGTGCGCCCGTCCTATGTGCTCGGCGGCCGCGCCATGCAGATCATCCGCGAGGAGAACCAGCTCAACGACTATCTGCTCGGCACGCTGCCGGAGCTGGTGCCGGCCGACGTCAAGGCGCGCTATCCCAACGACAAGACCGGGCAGATCAACACCGTGCTCGGCAAGAACCCGCTGCTGTTCGACCGCTATCTCTCGGACGCGACCGAAATCGACGTCGACTGCCTCTGCGACGGCAAGGACACTTTCATCGTCGGCATCATGGAGCACATCGAGGAAGCCGGCATCCATTCCGGCGATAGCGCCTGCTCGCTGCCGCCGCATTCGCTCGATGCCGGGATGATCGAGGAGCTGGAGCGGCAGACCCGCGAGCTCGCGCTCGGCCTCGACGTGGTCGGCCTGATGAACGTGCAATACGCCATCAAGGACAGCGAGATCTACGTGCTCGAAGTCAATCCGCGCGCTTCGCGCACAGTGCCGTTCGTCGCCAAGGTGATCGGCACGCCGGTCGCGAAGATCGCCGCGCGCATCATGGCCGGCGAGAAGCTCGCCGATTTCAAGCTAAAGAAGGCGGAGCTCAAGCACGTTGGCGTCAAGGAATCGGTATTCCCGTTCGCGCGCTTCCCCGGCGTCGACACGGTGCTCGGCCCGGAGATGCGCTCGACGGGCGAGGTCATGGGCATCGACCGCTCGTTTGCGGTGGCGTTCGCCAAGAGCCAGCTCGGCGGCGGCACGCGGGTGCCGCGCAAGGGCACGGTGTTCGTCTCGGTGCGCGAGAGCGACAAGACGCGCATCGCCGAGGCTGTGCGCGAACTGCATTCGCTCGGCTTCAAGGTGCTGGCGACCTCGGGCACCCAGCGCTTCCTGACCGATCAGGGCATCCCGACCGAGAAGGTGAACAAGGTGCTGGAGGGCCGGCCGCACATCGTCGACGCCATCACCAATGGCGACGTCCAGCTCGTCTTCAACACCACCGAAGGCCCGCAGGCGCTCGCCGACAGCCGTTCGCTGCGGCGCGCGGCCCTCTTGCATAAAGTGCCGTATTACACCACTCTTTCCGGGGCCGTGGCGGCCGCGCAGGGCATCCGCGCCTATCTGGGCGGGGACCTTGAGGTTCGGACCCTGCAGAGCTACTTTTCGGAAACCTGATTGCTAGCGGGGCTGGGCCTTGGGCTCAGCCTTTCGCTAAGTGATTGGCAAGGAAGCCACAATGGCGGGAGGAACTGTCCGGCCATGTGAGTGTTCTGTTCCGGCGCCAGACCCGAATAATAATCCCGGTGGGCGCATTTTGAGCCCCGGGAACACCGACGCATCAAGGTTGCCGCGCCACCCTTTATGGGCGCGCAGCTGAAGGACGAGAGAAGAGATGGAAAAGGTTCCGATGACCCAGGCCGGCTTTGTCGCGCTCGGGGAAGAATTGAAGCAGCGCCAGTCTGTAGACCGTCCGCGGATCATCGAGCATATCGCGGAGGCGCGCTCGCACGGAGACCTGTCGGAGAACGCGGAATATCATGCCGCGAAGGAAGAGCAGTCCCACAATGAGGGCCGCATCGCCGAACTCGAGGACAAGCTCGCGCGCGCCGACATCATCGACATCTCGAAGCTCTCCGGCGACACCATCAAGTTCGGCGCCACCGTGACGCTCGTCGACGAGGACACCGACAAGAAGACGGTGTGGCAGATCGTCGGCGAGGTCGAGGCCGACGCCAAGAAGGGCCGCATCTCTATCACCTCGCCGCTCGCCCGCGCCCTGATCGGCAAGAAGAAGGGCGCCTCCGTCGAGGTCAACACGCCGGGCGGCGCCAAGGCGTATGAGATCACCAAGGTGGAGTGGCGGTAGAGATTTGCCGCTGCCCGTGACGCCGTTCCGAAAAGGCGGCGCAATGCGCGGCGGCCTTCTTGTTTGTGGCCCTCGGTCATCTCCCGGCTCTGCAGCGCATCGCTGAAGATGCGCTGCGCTCCGGCCGGGGCAGGCGATCACCCGAGCTACCTTCGTCCCTTCACGTCGAGCGGCACCGCCGCCTCATATTTCGAATTGTGCAGCACCAGCGAGGTCCGCACGTTGCGCACATGGGGCGCGGCGGTCAGGTGCGTGACGAAATCCTGGAAGGTCGCCATGTCGGGGGCGACGCATTTCAGGATGAAATCGACCTCGCCCGACAGCATCCAGCATTCCCGCACCAAGGGCTCGGCGCGGACGAATTCCTCGAAGGCGCGCAAATCCGCTTCGGCCTGGCTGGACAGGTGCACGGCGGCGAATACGGTGACGTCGAAGCCGAGCTTGCGGGCGTCCAGCAGGCCGCGATAGCCATGGATATAGCCCTCCTCCTCCAGCGCCCGGACGCGGCGCAGGCAGGGCGGCGGCGAGATGCCGACGCGCTTGGCCAGCTCGACATTCGTGATTCGACCGTCGGCCTGAATCTCGGTGAGAATTTTCAGGTCGATCTCGTCTAGGCTCCGCGACACGTGATTGGAACTCCTGGCCTCGGCGGCGGTATTGGGTGGCTTGTCGCAATCCTCATACCCAGTCCATACGCCCAGCGCAATTTTATTGCGCGTGCAGCGCAATTGACTTTTGTTCCTTGTTGGAAAAATCCGCCGATAGGGAATGCAATTCTTGCATAGCTCACCAGAAGGCTTAGATTAGCTCTGATATTTCAGCGCCTCCGCGAGGCCTCCCGGCACGTTCCGCGCGCGCGCTGCAAATCCCCCGTGAAAGGCGTCCACCGAAATGTCCGCTCCTGTTCATGCAAAGGTCGTCATCATCGGCTCCGGCCCCGCCGGTTACACGGCGGCGATCTACGCCGCGCGTGCCATGCTCGAGCCGATCCTGATCCAGGGCATCCAGCCGGGCGGTCAGCTCACCATCACCACCGACGTCGAGAACTATCCGGGCTTCGCCGACGTGATCCAGGGCCCCTGGCTGATGGAGCAGATGGAGAAGCAGGCGGTCCACGTCGGCACCAAGATCGTCTCTGACCTGGTCACCAAGCTGGAAACTACGCAGCGGCCGTTCCGCCTCACCTGCGACAGCGGTGACGTCTATCTTGCCGACACCGTCGTCCTCGCGACAGGCGCGCAGGCGCGCTGGCTCGGGCTGCCGTCGGAAACAAAATTCCAGGGCGGCGGCGTGTCGGCCTGTGCCACGTGCGACGGCTTCTTCTACCGCAACAAGGAGGTCGTGGTGGTCGGCGGCGGCAATACCGCGGTCGAGGAAGCCCTGTACCTCACCAACCATGCCTCTCAGGTCACCGTCGTGCATCGTCGCGATCACTTCCGTGCCGAGCGCATCCTGCAGGAGCGTCTGTTCAAGCACCCCAAAATCAAGGTGATCTGGGACTCAGCCGTCGACGAGATCTGCGGCACCGAGAACCCGAACAAGGTCACCCATGTGCGCCTCAAGAACGTCAAGACCGGCGCGCTCACGAACGTGAAGACCGATGGCATCTTCATCGCCATCGGCCATGCGCCGGCGACCGAACTCGTCAAAGGCCAAGTCAAGCTCAAGCCGTCGGGCTACGTCGAGGTCGCCCCGAACTCGACCGCCACCTCGGTGCCCGGCCTGTTCGCCGCCGGCGACGTGGCCGACGAGACTTATCGCCAGGCCGTGACGGCCGCCGGCCTCGGCTGCATGGCCGCACTCGAAGCCGAACGTTTCTTGGCCCTTCGCGCCACCGAGCGCGCGGCAGCGGAATAGAATCATGCCCCGAACACGCGACGGATTTACGGATATGGACTGGGACAAGCTGAAGGTGTTTCACGCGGCGGCGGAAGCGGGCAGCTTCACGCATGCGGGCGAGCAGCTCGGCCTGTCGCAATCGGCGGTGTCGCGCCAGGTCTCGGCGCTGGAGCAGGAGCTCTCGGTCTCGCTGTTCCACCGCCACGCCCGCGGCCTGATCCTGACCGAGCAGGGCGACCTGCTGTTCCGCACCGCGCATGACGTGTTCATGCAACTCCAGGCGGCGCGCGCCAAGCTGACCGACAGCCGCGAGCGGCCGAGCGGCGACCTCAAGATCACCACCACGCCTGGCGTCGGCATCAACTGGCTGATCCCGCGGCTCGGCGAGTTCACCGCGCTCTATCCGGAGATCCGGATCTCCTTGATCGTCACCGACGAGGAGCTCGACCTGTCCATGCGCGAGGCGGACGTCGCGATCCGGACCCGCAAGCCGACCCAGCCGGATCTGATCCAGCGCAAGCTGTTCGCGATGGGCTTCCACGCATATTGCTCGCCGGAATACATCAAGCGCTTCGGCACGCCACGCACGCTGGAGGAGCTCGACTCTCACCGCATCATCACGCTGTCGGACGGCAACTTCGCCCCGCATCTTCAGAACCGCAACTGGCTGATCGAAGCTGGTCGCAACGGCTCGGGTCCGCGCGAAGCCTATTTCAAGGTCAACAACATCCTCGGCCTCGTGCGCGCCTGTCAGCAGGGCCTCGGAATCGCCGCCCTGCCCGACTACCTCGTCGAGGAACAGAACAAACTCGTGCAGCTGTTCGGTGAATCGGATTCGATCCAGCTCGACACCTATTTCGTCTATCCCGAGGAGTTGAAGACGGTCGCACGCGTGCAGGTGTTCCGCGACTTCGTGGTCAGCAAGGCGCAGCGCTGGCCGTCCTGATTTCCGCATGACTGACATGCGGCCTCGGCTGTTGCTGGACGGCGCTCGTCAAGCCCATACTGCTTGCACGCTGAGCCTTCGCGTTGCGCATTTGTCCCCCTCCTCCAGTGGCGCGGGAGTTCAGTAATCCCTCTTGGAAGGTGATTGTGTCGGCCTCACGTGGCCAATACCTAAGCCGGGCCTTCGGGTCCGGCTTTTTTTCGTCAAAATTGCCTTTCGCCTTCCGCGTGTATTGACAGGCTTGGGTATACCCCACATCATTTGTGGATGATCACGAAGTCGTGCGCAGTCATCTCGAAAAAAGGTCCCCATCCGGGGACCTCGGATTTTTGCGTGCGCTAATACCGGCTTCGTCATCGCAGCAAATCCCGAAAACCCCGCCGCCTGGACGGGGTTTTTTCATGTGCCCTCCGTCTCAGGCCTTTTTCCCGAGAAGGAGATGGAAACATGACCGGACTACGAGACCAATTGCACGGGCTGTGGCTGCCGCTGGTGACGCCGTTTCGCGACGGCCGTCTCGACGAGATGTCATTGCGGCGGCTGACGCGGCACTACGGCGCACAGGCCATCGACGGCTTCATCCTGGGGGCGACTTCGGGTGAAGGCATGACGCTGCGCGACACTGAACTCGAGCGCCTCGTCGCCGTCGTCCGCGACGAGATGGCGGGCCGCCGCACCTTGCCGATCTGCCTCGGGCTGTCGGGCGCGGACACCTCGCGGCTGAAGGATCGCCTCGACGAGACCGCGGACTGGCCGATCGACGGTTATCTGATCGCAAGCCCATACTATGTGCGGCCGTCGCAGCGCGGGCTGCTAGCGCATTTCGAGGCGCTCGCCGATCACGCCGCCTGGCCGATTGCGCTCTACAACATTCCCTACCGCTGCGCGGTCAACATCAGCAACCAGACCATGCTGCGGCTCGCCGAACACAGGAACATCGTCGGCCTGAAGGATTGCGGCGCGAGCCGCGAACAATCGACCGCGCTGCTGCGCGACAGGCCGAAGGATTTTCGCGTGCTCACGGGCGAGGACGCGAATTATTTCGAGGCGCTCACCGACGGCGCCGACGGCGGCATCGTGCTGTCAGCCCATGTCGAGACCGCGACATTTGCGGCGGTGTATGCGGAACTCAAGCGCGGCAATCACGATGCCGCGATGGCGCGCTGGCAGGAGGTCGCCGAGCTGACACGGCTGCTGTTCGCCGAACCGAGCCCTGCGCCGGCGAAGTACTGGCTGTGGCGCAGCGGCCTCATCGACAGCCCCGAAGTACGCCTGCCGATGGTGGAAGTGAGCAGCGAACTCGCCGCCACGATCGATCGCGAGATCGAGCGACGAATGAAAGCCGCGGCCTAGCGCTTACCCTCCCCTGGAGGGGGAGGGTCGATCGCGCGCAGCGCGAGCGGGGTGGGGTGACGGTCTCTCCGCGATGGACAGCGCCCGAGTGGAGAGATCACCCCACCCCGTGACGCGTCTCGCTCCGCTCGAGCGCTTGCCGACCCTCCCCCTCCAGGGGAGGTAAGAACGCCTCCATAGTTAACCGCGCGCCAACCGCCTTCGCGTCTGCCGCATGGTGCATCCACGCCTCGTTTACGCAATCGCGCCTATCTTTCCGCCAAGACTTCCAAGGGGGAATGACCATGGGACATCGCACCCGGCCGACGGCCGCGAGCCAATTCGCGCCGGCCGATCTCGTGCAGGGAATTCTGGTGGTGTCGTCATTCGGGTTCTGGGCGGTGATGCTCGGCCTGATGCCAGTGCTGCTGTTTCGCGTCTGGCTGGCAGGCTGACAGCGCCACGCGGATGGTTAACCCGTGGTAGCACCTGTGTTCAAAATGCGGGGCCAGCTGCGACCCGGAATTTTAAAACATCCCGCGTATCACTGGCGCCCATAAGCGAAGAAATCGCGGGGGCGTTTGTGAATAGTCAGCATGAAATGGCGTCGCATTACGACGCCGGGCAGAGCTTTACCACCGAGGACATTCTCTGGGCCGTCGGCATCTGGTCGGTGATCCTCACTCTGTCGCCGGTCATCGTGTTCTACATGCTGATGGTCGCGTAGCTCAGCTCGTCATTCCGGATCGACCGAAGGGCGAATCCCGGAATCTCGAGATTCCGGGTCTGGCGCTAGCGCGCCATCCCGGAAATGACAGGTGACGGCAGAAACGCAAAACGCGCGGCTCGTCCGCGCGTTTTTCGCACCTCGGAAATGAATAATGAAATTATGCCGCTTGCTTGTGCATTGCGCCAGAAGCCGACGCCGTGCCGCGAATAGCCTTCACTGAACGCTCGATCGCCGCCCACAATCTTGCAATTTCCTGAGCCGCGCGGCTCTCGGCCTGATACTCGCGCGCGCCTTCGCCGTGGCTGAGCGCCATCAGGAGATCCGAACGGTTGGTGATCTGGCCGCCCCACACCGGAGCGCGGAATTTCGCCAGCGCCTCGCGGGCGATGGTGACGATCGGGCTTTCGGTCTCGTCGCGGCGCGCCGGCGCGCCGTTGAGCACGACCGCGTAGGGCTTGCGCGCGGCGCGGCACATCTGGATGGTTTCCTGCACCGCGTTGACGTCGAACACGCCGGGACGCGCCGGAATGATCACCATCGTCGCGTTCCTGATCGCGTCGTCGACGACGGCCGACAGGTTCGGCGGCGTGTCGATCAACACCCATTCATAACCGTCGCGCCTGGCCGCGGAGACGATGCCGCTGACGGAGTTCACGGCCGCCTTGATCGACGGCTCGTTGGTGCCACGCAGCTTGTGCCAGAGCGTGAGGGAGCCTTGCGGATCGGCGTCCACCAGCATGACCTGCTTGCTCGCCTTGATCTGCGCGGCGAGATGGGCAGCGAGGGTACTCTTGCCCGAACCGCCTTTACGTGATGCAAAAACAATAACGTTCATACCTTCGGCCTCCAGATTGACCCCGTGGCTCGAAAATGAATCAGCGCGCTGATTCGTGAAAGAAAAATTTATCGGGAGTTGCGTTGCCGCCACGAAATAACAAGGCGTGTTGGCTTTTGAGTCACACTGCCTGGTGCGACGCCCGATACAATCGCAATGAAATGCGGCCTGCGCGAGCGATCATGCGCTTTTTGAGCAGCGAAGCGGGACAAAGCGGAACGCAACCTTGCCGCGCAAACCGATTCGCGACTCTTCTTTTGTCGTGTGCGCTTGGAATTGCCGCAAGCCGGCGCGCCGGTCGCGCGAACAAAACGAGTCCAACGGAGGAAACGCGGCTGCCGAACTTCGAGGAAGAAAGCGCGCCGTCGCGCTCAGCCCTGCTCGGATTTCTTCTTCTTGGCTTTCGGCGCCGGCTTGGTGCTCTTCCTCGCGGCCTTGGGCGCGATGTTGGTCGGCTTGCCGGCACGGACCTCGCCCGGCTCGGGTCCTGGCCGGAAGAACACCCGGCATTGCGGGGAGAGCTGCGACTTCTTCGCGATCATGCAGGCGGTGATGGCATCGACGTTCGGAACGAACTCGCCGCACAGCCGCATCGCGTCGGGCGAGCAGGCCTGCTGCTCTTCCTGGGTATAGGCGAAGCCGGCGCGCGGCAGGGCCAGGACGGCCAGGGCAATCCCGAGGCTGGCAACGGCCAACGGTTTTGCAAAGGACTTCTTCGAGCGAAACGCCGGCATCGATCCCCCCACATGTCGAACAGATGGGATAGTGGGTGAACGGCGGTTGATTGGCAACCGGAGGGGGATGCGAAAGGCGCAACGTGTGCGCTCTCGGCAACAGGCGGTGAAGGCCTGCAGTTCCCCAAGCCGAAGCGGCGTACAGCGTCCCGCTTCGGCAGACCTCAAACAAAAACCGCGAAAACAACCCCATGCACAGTAGCCAAGTCACGGCAATCCCTCAGCATTTCCAGTATTAGGATTTCACGAATTCGAATTTGACTCGTCGGGCAAAACAGGGGCATCATGTCGTCATCAAAGGATGCGCGTGGGATGGATCGTCTTGTCTCCTGCGCTGATCAAAAGCGCACGGGAGTGGAGCGATCGCATGGAGAGGAATGAGACGGAGCTGCCGCTGTCGGGCGTGACGGTGGTCTCGCTCGAGCAGGCGATTGCGGCGCCGCTTGCGAGCCGGCACCTGGCGGACTGGGGCGCGCGGATCATCAAGATCGAGCGGCCGGGCGACGGCGATTTCTGCCGGGACTACGATCACGTGATGAACGGCATGTCGAGCCAGTTCGTCTGGACCAATCGTTCGAAGGAAAGCCTCGCGATCGACATCAAGAGTCCCGATGGCCGCAAGGTGCTCGACGCCCTGCTGCCGCGGGCCGACGTCTTCATCCAAAATCTCGCGCCCGGCGCGGCGGAGCGGCTCGGCCTCGATGCCGCATCTCTCTTGCGCAAATTCCCGCGCATAATCGCCTGCGACGTTTCAGGCTATGGGGCCGGCGGCCCCTTCAGCAACAAGAAGGCCTACGATCTGCTGGTCCAGTGCGAGGCCGGCGTGCTCGCCGTCAACGGCACCGAGGCGGAGCCGGCAAAGGTCGGGCTTTCCGTGGTCGATATCGCCACCGGCATGTACATCCTCAATGGCGTGCTGATGGCGCTGTATCGCCGCGAGCGGACCGGCAAGGGCACCGCCTTCCAGGCCTCGTTATTCGATTCCATCACGGACTGGATGAGCTATCCCGCCTTCTACACGCACAGTACGGGCCGGCCGCTGCCGCGAACCGGCGCGAGGCACGCGACGATTGCGCCGTACGGCCCGTTCCGGGTCGGAGACGGCAACACCATCTTCTTCGGCATCCAGAACGATCGCGAATGGCGGTCGCTGTGCCGCATCGTCCTGGGCGATGCCGGCTTCGCCGACCATCCGAGCTTCCGCACCAATCCGCTGCGCATGCAGAACCGCGACGATCTGCAGGCGCATATCGAGCAGCGCTTTGCATCCATGACCAGCGAAGAGGTGCTGCGGCTGCTCGACGAAGCCTCGATCGCCAACGCCCATCTGAACTCGGTCGACGCCTTCCTGCAGCATGAGCAACTCCACGCGCGCTCGCGGGTGCAGACGGTCGGCTCCCCCAGCGGGCCGGTGATGAGCTTCCTGCCGGCGCTCACCATTGCCGGCCTGTCGCCGCGGATGGATCCGGTGCCTGATATCGGCGAGCACAACGATTCCATCCTCCGTGAACTCGGCCTCGCCAGGGAGACGTGACGATGGTCTCACTGCGGCCGACGCGGGCCTATCTGGCCGTTCCCGCGCATCGCTCCCGCCTTGTCGCCAAAGCCGCCGCCTCGGCTGCCGATGCGGTGTTCATGGATCTCGAGGACGCGGTGCCGCCATCCGAGAAGGGTGTTGCGCTGGAGGAAGCCGTCCGGTCGCTGTCATCGCTCGACTGGGGCAACAAGCGCATCGCGATCAGGCTCAACGCCGTCGACAGCCCGTTCACCGGAGAGGAAATCCGCGCGCTGGCGGCGCATCCCCGGCTGGATGCGGTGATCGTGCCGAAGGCGGAGCGCGCCAGCGACATCGTTGCCGTTGCTGACCAGGTGCGCGGGGCTGCGCCGGATCGCCCCGCACCGGTGGCGCTCGAATTGCTGATCGAGACGGCGCTGGGTCTCGTCAATGTCGACGCGCTCGCCGCCTGCCACGACAGCGTCGCCGCGCTTCATCTCGGTGTCGGCGATTTCGCGGCCTCGCTCGGGGCCCGCACCTCCGACATCGGAATTTCGCCGGACAGCTACCGCCACGTCGGCTCGGCGCAAAGCGGCTACGCGTCCGCGCCGCTCGATCTGTTCGCCTACCCGATGATGCGCCTGTTGGTGGCGGCACGTGCCTTCGGCCTGCGCGCCATCGACGGCCCGTGCGGCGCCTTTCGCGATGCGAAGCTCACCGAAAGGAGCGCGCAAAAGGCCGCCGCCATGGGCTTTGACGGCAAGCAAACCATCCATCCCGACCAGATCGAGCCGACGTTGCGTGCGTTCATGCCATCGGACGAGGAGCTGGCCCAGGCGCGACGGATCGTCGAGGCCATGGAGAGCGCCGAGGCGCAAGGCCAGGGGGCGGTGACGCTGGACGGCAAGATGATCGACTATGCCAATGTGCGCATGGCGCGTCGGATTATCGGGCTGGGGTCATAGGAGCGCATGGCCATAGTGCTGATCGGCGCCGATCTGAAGAGGCAGGCAGCAGCTTATGTTGCGGCTCAGCGCGAGTGCGGCCGGCCGAAGCTCACCTTTGATTATGGGCGGCCTTTGCAAGCCCAATTCGACACCTCGGCAGAGGGCGCTTGGACAGCAAAGCTGGACATCGGCGCCGCGCTCGCTTGGCTTGGCCCCGTCTCTTTAGAGAAGCGGCTGCACCGAAGAGATCGACAGGATAGCGCACCCGGCTCTCATGATGTCGTCAGATGAGCGCGCGGCCAAGCTGCTGGAGCTGGAAGCGGAGCTACTGGCTCGCGACCGCGACGAGGAAGCGCTGATCGAACTCAGCGAAGAGCAAGGCGCAGCCTTTCGCAGGCTGGACGCGGACCCGCGCGCCGTACTCGGCATCGTCATTGCGCGCGTCAAGAAGCCGGAGCGGATCAGGGCGGCTTAGCGCACGGCCCTTCCGCTTGCAGTGGTCTCGGGAGGGTATTGCTCGGAGCGCACCGACACGCTCCGCGCCAGCGAGCCACCGCTGCTTCGTCCGCATCGGCGGTGGCGGCTCGCCCTTCCTTGGCGCTTGCATCGAGTCCGCTCCGGCTTCGCAAGCAGGCGTGCCGGCACCGTCAATGCATGTCAGTCGCGGGCTATAAGCAGCCCTTGCGGCGCTATTGTCCAGAGAACGGGGAATGGTCACCGACCTCCACCGCGTGGTAGGTTTCGCTGCTGATGGATTTCAGGAGGCATTGTCATGATAAGCAAGGCCGATGTTATCGTCATTGGTTCCGGCGGCCTCGGCGCTGCCACAGCATATTACCTAAGCAAGCAAAAAGGTCTCAGGGTCGCGCTTGTCGACAAGCATGACATTGGATCGCAGACCTCGCCGCGCGCTGCAGGCATGGTGAGCTGCGTTCGCAAAAGCGAATTGATGATTAGCCTCATCAAGCACGCTTGCCGCAAGATTGAAGCGTTCACGGAAGAAACCGGGCAGCCTCTCGATTGGGTGCATTCGGGCAGCCTGAAGATCGCGCGTCGGCCGCAAGACGCGGAGGTTCTCAAGACCGATTTTGAACGCGGCCGCCGTATGGGCCTTGATGTCGAGCTGATCTCTCCGGAGCAGGCAAGCGGCCTCAATCCATTTTTGAAGCCAACAGGCGTCGTAGCGGCGATGAGGATCGCTGACGACAGGTATTTCGACCCAGCGCAGGTTGCAGTCGGCTTCGCCAGAGCAGCAGCGGCTGTGGGTGCAACCGTGCTGCCGAAGACGGGCGTGCTCACCGTAAACATCAGCGCTGGCAAGGTGACCGGCGTAACGACCGCGAAAGGCATCATTGAAGGCCCGGTCGTCGTCGATGCAGCCGGTGCATGGACGCGACAGGTAGCGGAGGCAAGCGGGATTCGTGTACCGTTGAAACCCACCCGGCAGCAACTGATCGTCACGGAACCTCTGGATGGCGCGCGCGCTGACCTGCCGATGGTTCGGATCATGGATGCCGCCGTGTATACGCGTCCCTGCCAGGGCGGCTTCCTTTGGGGTGTCTACGAGGAAACGCCGCGTTTTTTCGATATGCAATCGCTCGGGGCCAATTTCGACATCAAGGACATGCCCCTCGACATTGAGGTGCTTTGTTCAGCCGCGATTGAAGTGAAGGATCAACTCCCGATCCTGCATACTGCCAAGGTGCGGGAATTTCGCGGTGGCATTCCGACCATGACCGCTGACGGCCATCATATCCTTGGCCCGGCTCCTGGAGCGGCGGGCTTCTATTTTGCAAGCGGATGCAATGTCGCCGGGCTTTCAATCTCGCCAGCCGTCGGAGAGGCACTTGCAACTTGGATTATCGATGGCAGGCCGCCCATCGATCTATCGCCTATGTCTGTCATGCGCTTCAAAGACCAATTGTGGTCTGAAGCTCAATTGGAGGAGCAAGCCGCATGGCAATACAGGCACTTCTACGGCGCGGTCTGACTTCTCCTGGATCGTGAGAGAGGCGAGTAAAGAGAGTCATCGAACCACTTTTGGAATGACGGCTTCGGGTCCAAAGGCCGGCAGCATGCTGGTCGTGCCCACGTTCCGCTCAGCGCCTTTAATAGACCAAGCGAATAGACCGTGGGCGCAGGGGCTCGACTCTTTGAGATCATTGGTACAGTTGGGTGGGCTCGAACCACCGACCTCCTGTTCCACAGACAGGCGCTCTAACCAACTGAGCTACAACTGCATCCTGGCGAGCCGCGCCTTGGGACGCCCTCAGGTAAGGGCCGGTGCCGAGGGGGGCTGGACGGGGCGGAAACTAGGTGCAACCGGCGTTTTTGGCAAGGCCGCAAAACCCGATATTTGGCCCTCTCCGAGGCGAGATCGGCTGGGCGTCCCTCACCGCTCCCCAGCGGGGAGAGGTCGGATTGCTTTGGCGCGCAAGTGCGCGCCCTGAGCAATCCGGGTGAGGGGCCGCGTCCCGCAGTGAGGCTTGAACCCCTCACCTGGATCGCAGCTTCGATGCGATCCGACCTCTCCCTTTGGGAGAGGTGGTCCGAATTCTTGGCGCAGGTCGATTAAACCCAGGCCGCATCGCCCGCAGCGTCGTTTCCAAAGAAAAACCCGGGACTTTCGGCCCGGGTTTCTCAATCACTTCAAGTCCGGTCCGCCTCAGGCGGCGGGCTTGTAGAACTTCTCGGCGCTGGCCTTGATCGGCTCGGCGGTCTCGGCGGCGACGCGCTGGCTGAGCTCGATCAACTCCTTGGCCTGCGACTGCAAGGTCTCGAACTGCTTGCGGGTATGGCCGGTCCACAGCTCCAGCACTTCGGCCGGCGACTTGAGGCCGAACAGCTGCTGGGCAAAGTCCAGCTGGGCGCTGGTGTTGGCCTTCATGAACTCCACCAGCTTGGCGGTGTACTCGCTCGCGCCCTTGCTGGCGGAGGTGAACACGGCTTCCACGGTGCCGTTGTGGGTTTCGGCGGCGTCCTTGAACTTGGCGTAGTTCTCGCGGACCTGCGACACGCCCTTTTCGGCGAACGCACGCATCTGCTCGGGAACCTCGAACGGAATGATCGAGGCAGAAAACGGATCAGTCGCACCTGTCATGTTGTCCCTCACGCTAAATGAAAAAATGGAGTGAGCCTTCTGGCGCGCCCGCCGGCCCCAATTTGGGCCCTCGCATTCAGCGGGTACGAAGACTGGAAACGCGAAACAAATGAGATGGCTCGCCCAGCGCCTAGGACTATGGCAGCCCATCGTGTCAACATTGTGCATTGCACTGTGCCAGGAGGGTGCGTTGCGAGAATTTAATCCCGCAGGATGAAGTTCCCGATTGGGAAACCGGTGGTTGAGTAGCTGGGTGCGTTGTTGGTTAGCCAGAGAGATCCACTCTCTCGTTCCCTCGCCCTGGAGGGGCAGGAGGAGTCCCATTCGGGGACTTTTCCGGAGGGCATCGGCTTGGGTGCAGCATCAACAGTTGGCACCTTTTCCTGGGCTACCCCCCTCCCTAGCCCTCCCCACAAGGGGGGAGGGAACGGGACTTCGTCGTAGCAACGAGGAGTCTCTTCCGCCAACCGGGATGATGAGGGTCGTCCCGCGAAACCCTTGGATGCAACGGCGTTGCGGCTTGCGGGGTCGGCTGGATTAAGGTTATCGCGGCTTTGGGCCGTGTGCGAAGGGCCGCAGCCGTGGACCTGCCCGCGGGCGCAGGCGATACTAACCCCTTCTTAAGGCTGTCATTCGCGGCAGCCGCCTTAACGCGATGCTGACAAGCGAGACTTAAAGCCGGTCGGATGAAGAGTTCGGATTTCCAGTTGCGAGGCGTGGGCGATCCCCGGCTGGCCGTGCACGCGACCTCTCCGCTGCCCGCCTGGCTCTGGTCGATCGACGGCACGCGCGTGCTCTGGGCCAATCCGGTCGGCGCAAAACTGTTCGGCGCGGCCCATGCCACAGCCCTCGCGGACAGGACGTTCGGCCCGGCGGACAGCCACCGCCGCCAGGTCGCCCGGCTCGCCCGCAGCCTGCCGCCGACCGGCACTGTGCGGCTCGAACGGCTGCGCGGCTTCGGCGCCCGGCTCGGCATGCTGATGACCTGCGCCTGCGCCCGCCTCCACTTCGCCGATGGCAGCCATGGCGTGCTTGTCGCCGCGATGGACCCGTCGCTGAGCAGCATGCCGCTGCTCGAGCGGCTGCTTCGTCTCGTCGACGGCGCCAAGGTGCCGATGGCCGCGTTCGCGCCTGACGGCCTGTTCGTCGGCGCCAGCGAGGCCGCCCGTTCTCTGCTCGGCTTTCGCGATCTCGGCGAAGCGGGCCTCGACCGGGCCCGCAGCGAAGCGCTGACCTGCGGCCGCGCCGCGACGCCGATCGGAATCGGCCAGATGGTGCTGCAACGGGTCGGCACGGGCGCCGATATCGGCCTTATCGCGCTGATCGAGCCCACCGCCGCGCAACAGGCGCCCGCAGCATGGGCGCCGGAGAATACGACGGAAGCCACAGCCGAAGCCCCGGTCGAAGCGGCGCAGCAGGACGCCGAGATGACGAACGAGCCGTCATCGCTGGATGCGGAGGCCGGGATCGCATTGTTCGACGCCTTCGCTGAGCCGATCGAAACATCCGACATAGCCGCGACGACGACGCCCGCGCCCGAACCGGCCGTGAGCGAAGCGGCCGTGGACGCCGTGCAAGAACCGGCGCCCGAGCAGACCGCGGAGGCCGCGGCCAAAACTCCGGTTGAAAACTGCGCCCAGGCCATCGTGTCGCCGCGGCCGGCGCCGATCACTATCGGCATGGTCGAGCCGCCGCCGGGCCACGAGAAGACGCCCGCACCGCGTCAGCATCCGCTGCGCTTCCTCTGGCAGATGGATGCCGAGGGACGCTTTGTGCTTCGCTCCGACGAATTCATCCGTCTCATCGGTCCGCACACCGCCGCCCGCTTCGGCCGCCGCTGGCGCGAGATCGCCGCGGAATTTGCGCTCGATCCCGACGGGCGCATCGCAGAGGCGCTCGAGAGCCACGACACCTGGGCCGGCATCACCGTGAACTGGCCCGCCGATGGCGGCGAGCATCTTCCGGTCGAGCTCGCGGGCCTGCCGATCTACGATCGGGAGCGCAACTTCGCCGGCTTCAAGGGCTTTGGCGTCTGCCGCGATCTCGATGGCCTCAACCGGCTCGAGGCGCTCCGCCGCTTCGAGCTGCTGGCCGAAGCGCCGGCGCAGCACGGCCTGTCCGCCGAAAGCGTCGAGCCGGAGGCCGAGGCAGCGACGCCGCCTCCGCCGATCGCGCCGCCTGCGCCCGAGCCTGAAGCCGAACTGCCGGACCCCACACCCGACGCGAATTCACATCCAACCGATCCGGAAACGCCAGTGGAAACGCCGCCTCCAAACGTCGTGCCGTTCCGCCCGCATGGCGATGCACGCTCGCCGACGCTGACGCCGGTCGAGAACAGCGCGTTCAACGAGCTCGCCCGGCAATTGTCCGAGCGGCTCGAGCGCGACCGCGAGACGATTGCCGCCGACACGTCTGAGCCGCCGGCCGCCGAATTCGCGCCCGAACCACCCGCGCCGGAGCCCGAGGCGCCGCAGGCTGCGGCCGAATGGCTGACCGAGCCGGCGCCGCCGGCACGCGGCGAGCCCGTGCGCGACCGCGCGCTGCTCGACCTATTGCCGACCGGCATCCTGATCTATCGCCTCGACCGCCTGCTCTACGCCAACCCCGCCTTCCTCGCGCGCATGGGCTACGCAAACCTGAGCGCGCTGGAGGATGCCGGCGGGCTGGACGCGCTCTATGTCGAGCCGGGCGTCTCCACGGCCAGCAGCACGTCGCAAGCAGGCACGCCGGTGACGATCAGCGCGGCCATCGCGAACGGCGAAGAGCCGCTTGCGACCACGGAAGCGCATCTGCACACGATCGACTGGGACGGCGAGAGCGCGCATGCGCTGATCTGCGCGCTGCCGCAGGCCGCGCCAATGGTCGCCGCGCCCGATATCGCCGAGACGATTGTCTCCGAATCCTTGCCCTTTGCGCCCGAGCTCGAGCCCGCGGCCGGCGATGCCGACGCCGAGGATCTCGCCGCGATCCTGGACACCACGGCCGAGGGCATCGTGATGTTCGATGCCGAGGGCAACATCCACGCCTGCAACCGCAGCGCCGAGGCGCTGTTCGGCTATGACGGCGAAGCCCTGCTCGAGCAGAATCTGGCGACGCTGTTCGCCCCTGAGAGCCAGCAGATCGTCGCCGACTATCTCGAAAGCCTGAAGAGCCAGAACATTGCGAGCCTGCTCGACCACGGCCGCGAGGTGCTGGGCCGCGAGAAGAAGG
Source organism: Bradyrhizobium sp. 159 (assembly GCF_023073795.1). Lineage (NCBI taxonomy): Bacteria > Pseudomonadati > Pseudomonadota > Alphaproteobacteria > Hyphomicrobiales > Nitrobacteraceae > Bradyrhizobium > Bradyrhizobium sp. 159. Next base: position 98,585 of record NZ_JADPKE010000005.1, read on the forward strand.
GCGGCGTCATTCCGCTCGCGATGATCATGGGCCGCACACGGCCGGACGGCCCGAACTTCTTCGCCGTGTTCCGCGATCTCTCCCAGAGCAAGAAGGGCGAGAGCGAGCTGACGCGGGCCCGCCGTCTCGCCGACGGCGCAGCGACGGCCAAAGCCGACATGCTGGCGCGGATCAGCCACGAGATCCGCACCCCGCTCAACGCCATCATCGGCTTCGCCGAGGTGATGATCTCCGAGCGTTTCGGCGCACTCGGCAACGAGCGCTACGGCGAATACATGAAGGACATCCGCGCCTCCGGCGAGCGCGTCATCGCGATCATCGACGATCTCTTGGAGCTGTCGCGGATCGAGACCGGCAAGCTCGACCTCAACTTCGCCAACCTCAATCTCAACGACCTCGTCGAGGCCTGCGTCGTGGTGATGCAGCCGCAGGCCAATCGCGAGCGCATCATCATCCGCACCTCGCTGGCGCATGCGCTGCCGCAGGTCACGGTGGATGCGCGCGCGATGCGGCAGATCACCGTAAACCTGATCTCGAACTCGATCCGGCTTGCGAGCGCCGGCGGCCAGGTCATCGTCTCGACCGCGCTGACCGATCGCGGCGAGATCGCGCTGCGCATCCGCGACACCGGCCATGGCCTCAGCGAACGCGAAGTCGCCGCCGCGATGGAGCCGTTCCGCACCCCGCCGCCAGGCGACGCCGCGGACAGCTCCGCGCTCAGCCTATCGCTGACCAAGGCGCTGGTCGAAGCCAACCGCGCCCAGTTCAACATCAAGAACGCGGGCAATTCCGGCACGCTGATCGAGGTGGTGTTCGCACCGGCGCTGGCGAAGGCGTGAGTGAGCATTTTGCGGAGGGTCGGTCCCAACGGACCGGCCCTCCTTCACGCCGCTCTCAACGCTTGGCCGGCGGGCCGCTCTTGTTGCCCGGCAAGCCCTTAATGTTCGAGGTATCCTGCTGCTGGACGGTCGGGTTTTGCGAGTTCGAGCCAACCGTTCCGGTGCGAGCGGGAGGACCGTTCTTGTTGCCGGGAGCCCCAGCGATACCCGTCCCCGAGTTCTGCGCGCTGGGGACGTTGGCGACACCGCTGCTGCTGTCCGTGCGCGTGTGATCTCCCGGCGCGGTCGCGGCCGAGCCCGGCTTGTCCTGCGCTCCAACGTAGCCCGAGGCGCCGGAATTCTGCGTCTTGAGGCCTTTGTCCGCTTCGCTCTGCACGTTCTGGTTAGGTGTTGCCTGCTGCGCGATTGCGGGCCCCGCCATCAGCGGGGCCGCGATAAGGATGGCTGCCATTGTCGTTCGCATGAGCGTTTCTCCTCCGCTTGCCCCTTCGCGCGTAAACGCCCGACACCGCGAAGATTTCCAAACCAGCCGGAATAAAGCCTTCGGTTGCAGGAACCAGGTCTGCCGTGCTGTCGCTCAAACGAAAGGGCACGGCGCTTGTCGCGCCGTGCCCTACACAATCCTTGCGGTGGTCTCAGTGATAGATCTCGAACAGGCCGGCGCCGCCCTGGCCGCCGCCGATGCACATCGTCACCACGCCCCACTTGGCCTTGCGGCGTGCCCCTTCCTGGAGCAGATGGCCGGTGAGCCGCGCGCCGGTCATGCCAAAGGGATGCCCGATCGCGATCGAGCCGCCGTTGACGTTGTACTTGGCGGGATCGATGCCGAGCTTGTCGCGGCAATACAGGCATTGGCTGGCGAAGGCCTCGTTGAGCTCCCATAGATCGATGTCGTCGATCTTGAGTCCGGTGCGCTTCAAGAGCTTCGGAATCGCGAACACGGGGCCGATGCCCATCTCGTCGGGCTCGCAGCCCGCGGTCGCCCAGGCGACGAAGCGTCCGAGTGGCTTGAGGCCGCGCTTCTCGGCGTCCTTGGCTTCCATCAGCACCACGGCGGCCGCGCCGTCGGAGAGCTGGCTGGCATTGCCGGCAGTGACGTATTTGCCGGGGCCCTTCACCGGCTCGAGCTTGGCAAGGCCCTCCATCGTGGTATCGGGCCGGTTGCACTCGTCGCGATCGACGACGTAATCGACGATCGACTCCGCCTTGGTCTGCTTGTCGACGACCTTCATCTTGGTCTTCATCGGGACGATCTCGTCCTTGAACTTGCCGGCCTGCTGCGCCGCGGCCATGCGGCGCTGCGATTCCAGCGAGAACTCGTCCTGGTATTCGCGGCTGAGCTTGTAGCGTTCGGCGACGATATCGGCGGTGTCGATCATCGCCATGAAGATGTCAGGGGCGACCTTGAGCAGTTCCGGATCGATCGATTCCTTCGGCGAGCCGCCGCCGGGAATCGAGATGCTCTCGACGCCGCCGGCGACGATGCAGTCGGCGCCGTCGGAGCGGATCGAGTTGGCAGCCATCGCGATGGTCTGAAGCCCCGAGGAGCAGAAGCGGTTCACAGAAACGCCGGCGGTGGACTTCGGCAGGCCTGCGAGCAGCGCGGCCTGACGGCCGATGTTCGGCGCGCCATGAGCGCAGTTGCCGAGATAACAGTCCTCGACATAGTCCTTGTCGACGCCGGCGCGCTTCACCGCGTGCTGGATGGCGTGGGCGGCGAGCGACATCGGCGGCGTGATGTTGAACCCGCCGCGGCCGGACTTGGCCAGGCCCGTGCGCGCATAGGAAACGATGACGGCTTCACGCATGTGTTTCTCCCTTGTCGAACGATTTTGAACGGAGCGTCCTTACCGCCATTGGTACACAAAGTTTGGCCGAGGCGGGAGAAATAAAAACGCCGCCTCCGGTGACGGAGGCGGCGTTGTTCCGCGGGTCGGAATATATCTGCGCCGGGACGAAGGATCAGACTCATCAGACTCAAATGGCTGGTGCGAGTCACCTCTCCCCAGCGGGGAGAGGTCGGATTGCCATGGCGCGCAATTGCGCGCCTGAGCCATCCGGGTGAGGGGCCGCAGCATTCGGTGAGAGCCTAACCCCTCACCCGGATCGCATCTTGCGATGCGATCCGACCTCTCCCTACGGGAGAGGTGAAGGATCAGAACGTCAGCGCCTTGGCCTGCTTTACCTGCGGCAGCGCCTGCACCTTGGCGAGCAAATCGGCCGGCACGGCGCCGTCGACCTCGACCAGGGCAATGGCATCGCTGCCGGGCGCGACGCGGCCGAGATGGAAGGTGGCGATGTTGATCTTGGCGTCGCCGAGCAGGCTCGCGAATTTGCCGATGAAGCCCGGCTTGTCCTCGTTGGTGACGTAGATCATCGACTTGCCGAACTCGGCATCGACGCGGATGCCCTTGATGTCGACGAGGCGCGGCTTGCCGTCGGCATAGACGGTGCCCGAAACCGACCGCTCCTGCCGCTCGGTGATGACGGTGACGGTGATCAGGCTCTCATAGTCGCTCTGCGCCGCGCGCACGATCTCGTCCACCACCATGCCGCGCTCCTTGGCGACGACCGGCGCGGACACCACGTTGACCTCGCCCAGCATCGGGCGCAGCAGACCCGACAGCACCGCGGAGGTGATCGCCTTGATCTTCATCTCGGCGACGTGGCCTTCATAGGTGATCTCGACCTTGAGGATGCCACTCTCGGTGAGCTGGCCCGCGAACGAGCCGAGCTTCTCGGCGAGCGCGATGAACGGCTTCAGCTTCGGCGCCTCTTCCGCGGTGATCGAGGGGAAGTTGACCGCGTTCGAGATCGCACCGGTGAGCAGATAGTCCGACATCTGCTCGGCGACCTGGAGCGCGACGTTCTCCTGCGCTTCCGTGGTGGAGGCGCCGAGATGCGGCGTGCAGATCACGTTAGGATGGCCGAACAGCACGTTCTTGGTTGCGGGCTCCTCGACGAAGACATCGAAGGCGGCGCCGGCGATGTGCTTGGAATTGAGCGCATCGACCACCGCCTGCTCGTCGACGAGGCCGCCGCGGGCGCAGTTGATCAGGCGCACGCCCTTCTTCATCTTGGCGATCGCGGCCGCGTCGATGATGTTCCTGGTCTTCTCGGTGAGGGGGGTGTGCAAGGTGATGAAGTCGGCGCGCTTGAGGAGATCGTCGAGCTCGACCTTCTCGACGCCGATGTCCTTGGCGCGCTCCGGCGACAGGAACGGATCGAAGGCGATCACCTTCATGCGCAGGCCGAGCGCGCGATCGGCCACGATCGAGCCGATATTGCCACAGCCGACGACGCCTAACACCTTGCCGGTGATCTCGACGCCCATGAAGCGGTTCTTCTCCCACTTGCCGGCCTGGGTCGAGGCGTCGGCCTGCGGGATCTCGCGAGCGAGCGCCAGCATCAGGGTGATGGCGTGCTCGGCGGTCGTGATCGAATTGCCGAACGGCGTGTTCATCACGATGATGCCCTTGGCCGTGGCGGCGGGAATCTCGACATTGTCGACGCCGATGCCGGCGCGGCCGATCACTTTCAGCCTCGTCGCCTTCTCGATGATCTTGGCGGTCGCCTTGGTCGCGGAGCGGATCGCAAGGCCGTCGTAATTGCCGATGATCTCGGCGAGCTTGTCCTTGTCCTTGCCGAGATTGGGCTGGAAGTCGACTTCGACGCCGCGGTCCTTGAAGATCTGCACGGCGGCGGGCGAGAGCGCGTCGGAAATGAGAACTTTGGGTTTGGTCATGGGTGTGATCCGTGGGTGCGGGCTGCATTTACGGAACGTCATCCGCGGGCTTGACCCGCGGAACCATCTCTCTTGATTGATGGATGGCCGGGTCAAGCCCGGCCATGACGAGTTGAGATAACGCGACGAGTGAAACCTGCTCACGCCGCCTTGGGCAGAGCGGCCTTGGTCTCGGCAAAGGCCCAGTCGATCCACTGCGTCAGCAGCTCGACGTCCCTAGCCTCGACGGTGGCGCCGCACCAGATGCGCAGGCCGGCCGGCGCATCGCGGTAATAGGCGAAGTCGTAGCCTGCGCCTTCCTTCTCGACCAGCGCGACCAGCTTCTTGGAGAACTCGGCCTGCGCATCCTCGGAGAGCGAGGTGATCGCGGGATCGGTGAACTTCATGCACACCGAAGTGTTGGAGCGGATCGAAGGATCCTTCGCCAGGAAGTCGATCCAGGGCGTCTTCGCCTTCCAGTCGGCGAGCACCTTGGTATTGGCGTCGGCACGCGCGATCAGCGCCTTGAGGCCGCCGATCGACTTGGCCCAGTTCAGCGCGTCGAGATAATCCTCGACGCAGAGCATCGAGGGCGTGTTGATGGTCTCGCCGACGAAAATACCTTCGTTGATCTTGCCGCCCTTGGTCATGCGAAAGATCTTCGGCAGCGGCCAGGCCGGCTTGTAGGTTTCGAGCCGCTCCACCGCACGCGGCGACAGGATCAGCATGCCGTGGGCGGCTTCGCCGCCGAGCGCCTTCTGCCAGGAGAAGGTGACGACGTCGAGTTTTGCGAAATCGAGCGGCTGCGCGAATGCGGCCGAGGTCGCGTCGCAGATCGTGAGTCCTTCGCGGGTCGCGCTGATCCAGTTCGCGTTCGGCACGCGCACGCCAGACGTGGTCCCATTCCAGGTGAAGACGACGTCGCTCTTGGGATCCACCTTGGAGAGATCGGGGATCTCACCATAGGCTGCGTTCAGCTTGGTGACGTCCTTGAGCTTCAATTCCTTGACGATATCGCTGACCCAGCCTTCGCCGAAGGATTCCCAGGCAAGCGTGGTGACGGGCCGCGCACCAAGCAGCGACCACAGCGCCATCTCGACCGCGCCGGTATCCGAGGCCGGCACGATGCCGATGCGGTAATCGGCGGGGACCTCGAGCACTTCGCGCGTCAGATCGATCGCGAGCTTGAGCTTGGCCTTGCCCACCTTCGCGCGATGCGAGCGGCCGAGGGCTGCGTCCTTGAGATTTTGGGCGTTCCATCCGGGGCGCTTGGCGCAGGGGCCGGAGGAGAAATGCGGCACGTTCGGCCGCGAAGCGGGCTTCGCTACAGTCATGATCTACCCTTCCAGATAGTAAGCCTCCCGTTGGGGGGAGGTGTCCCGCCGCGGCTGATACGGGAATCGGGCAGACCAGTCAAGGAAGTTCCGGCGTCTCACGGCGGAGTGAAGGCGCCTCCGGCGCGAGATCAGGCGAGTCGACGGCAGCGAGCGCATTCAGCAAGTCCGTGGCTTCGCTGATCAATTGCGCGGCTCTGCGGCGGCTGCCGACCTTCAAAATGCATTTGTCATTGGCCTGCACGACGTAGTCGTTGCCGACCTTGATCATCGAATAGCTTGTCATCGAAATCCCCGAACCGACCGAGCTCGGTGTCTGACGCTGCCGTAGCACCGTTCGTTCCTTCATCAATGTGAACGACGGACGGGTAGTTTACCGGCTCTTAACACGAACGAATGCGCGATCCGATTCCGCTGATCGCGCAACGCCTGCGTCACGCTGCGTCAAAAGCGGACAGTCATACCGACATGACTCGCCGTGAAGCCGAGCCGCTTGTAGAAGCGCTGCGCATCGACACGCGTCTGATGCGTCAGCAGTTCGACGAGATTGCAGCCGCGTGCTTTCGCTTCCGCAACCGCCCATTGCACCAACCGCTCGCCGATGCCGCGGCTGCGACAATCGGAAGCAACGCGGACGTCTTCGAGCAAACCGCGCACGCCGCCTTGCGAGCTGATGCCGGGCAGGATCGCGAGTTGCAGGCAGCCGACCACCCTGCCCTCGCTCTCGGCGACCACAAGCGTCAGATTCGGATCGCGCTCGACCCGCGCAAATGCCTCGTAATAGGCGGCGGGCAGCGGATCCTCCACGCGCTCGCGTGCGCGTCCGAGATGGTCATCGGCGAGCATTGCAACGATCGCGGCGATGTCGTCGCGGCGCGCGCGGCGAATGGAGACGGCTTCGGCGTTCATGCGCGATGCTCCAGACTCAGCGCGCCGGCGCAAGGCCGAGAAAGGCCTCGGTCTGGTCGATCCAGCGGCGGATGGCCGCAAAGCGGCCGAGATCGAAGCCGCCCTCATGCGCAACGCGGGTATAGGCGAGCAGCGAGACATCCGCGAGCGAAACCGCCTCACCGGCGAGGAAGCGGCTGGCCGCAAGATGCTGCTCCATGCGCTCGAGCGCCGCATAACCGCGCTTGACCTTCTCAGGATCGAGCTCGGAGGCCTGCTTGCCGAGATAGACCAGGAGGAAGCGGCACACCGCGATATAGGGCTCGTGGCTGTACTGCTCCCAGAACAGCCATTCGTCCATCTTGGCATCGATGAAGGCGTCGCGCGGAACGAGGGCGCTGTCGCGTGCGAGATAGCGGATGATGGCATTGGATTGCGCCAGCGTGCGGCCGTCGTCGAACGCGACGGTCGGCACTTGGCCGGCGCCGTTCATCTTCAGGAATTGCGGCGTGCGCGTCTCGCCCTTGCTCGTGTCGATCTCAACCCACTGATAGGGCAATGCGAGCTTGTCGCAGACCCACTTCACCTTCAGACAATTGCCGGAATTGCTATCGCCGTAGATCTGCATCGCCGCCGTCCCGCTTTTGGGCGACAGAGCATCAGGACGGAAGGAGGCTGTCAACCGCGGCGTGTCGCCGCGTCAGAACTTGTAGCCGAGGCCGGCGCGGACGGTGTTGATGCTGGTGTCGACCTGGGACGTGAAGCGAATGTATTCCCACTCGGCGCGCATGAAGAGACCGCCGACGAGGTTGACGTCTACACCGAGGCCGCCGCTGTAGCCGTAGATCAGATGATTGTGCTGCGCTTCGCTCGCGGAGACCGGCCCCAGCAGAACGCCGGCGGGCGTCACGTAATCCTGAGCACTCACCGTGCGAACGATATCCGCGTTGCCGAGCGCGAGCCCGCCGAACACGTAGGGCAGGAAGCAGCCCCACGCGTAACCGGCCCTGCCGCGAAACGTTGCCATGTCCTTGATCGCGATCGAGGCCGTCGAACTCGCAGTCACGCTGTGCACGTTGCCGTCGGACAGCTGGAGGGTACGTGCTTCGCTGGCGGTGGTCGATCCTCCGAACTTACCGTGCAGGTAACTGGCTTCCAGGCCGATCACGACATCGTCCCACTGCCCATTGTAGCCCGCGAAAGCACCGTATCCACTGCTGCGCTGAGAGGCCTTTCCGAGGCCGAGATTCCATTGCGAGACCTGCATCTCCTGTTCGATCAGGGTGTCCGCGAGCAGCGCGGCCATCATATTGCTGGTCGACCCGTTGAAATTTTCGTCGGACGAGCCATAGCCGCCCTGGCCTCCGACATAGAAGCCCTGCCAGTTGACGCCGGATCTCGTCAGGCCGTCGGTGAAGCTGCCGCGCAGGATCGGCAGGTCCGGCATGTCGGCCGCATTTGCGGCGGACACCGTCCCCAACATCGCCGCCGCCACCATCAGCCTACGCATCGCAACGCTCCATGGACTCGAACAGTTGCGATGATCATCCCCTGTTAACCTTAACCAATGGTTGCGTCCGCCACGTTCGTCGCTGCTGCGCCATGAAAAATCCGCAAAGCAAAACGGCGCGGGCTGACCCCGCGCCGTTAAGAGACTTTAACCGATGAGGCTGCCGATCAGCCCTTGGTGACCAGCGGCGGCGCGTAGACCGGCGGGCTGTTGAGATCCCAGCGCACGCCGAGCTTGACGTCGTGCGAGGTGAGCTCCCTGATCTTGATAGAGGTCGGACCGGAGGCACTGTTGTCGAACAAGCGGTAGTTGCCAGGCGCCGCGTCGCCGAGGTTCATGTAGCTGTAGGCCAGTTCGACGGTGAACCCGGGATTGACCTTGTAGGCGAGACCGGCGTGAGCGGCCCAGGCGAAGTTCCACTTTCCGCTGTCTGCGAAGTAGGCGACGCTGTTGCTCGGAGTCGGGGTCAGCGCGGCGCTATAAGAAACGCCGTCGTCACGGAAGCCACTGATCTTGTTGTAGGAGCCGCCAACACCGGCGCCAATGAACGGGGTGATGCACCACCAGGTGCCGAGATCGACATAGGCATTCGCCATGACGACCCACTCGGACTTGCTCCCGCTGTAATTGTTTGTGCCGACGAAGCCGGGTCCAATGACGTTGTCCGCACCGTGCAGGTTAGCCTTGCCCCGGTACTGGCCGATCACGTCCGCACGGAACCAATTGTTGAAGCGATAGCCGACGCCGAGATCGAACAGTGGCGAAGAGTCGAAGCCGAGTCCCTCAGTCGACTTCTGATACCCAGCCGGCAGCGCGCTATCGATGCGCTTGGCACTCTGGTTGGTCATGCCAATATCACCGCGCAGATACCAGCCGCCGAAATCGGCGGGCGGGGCCGGCGGCGCGTACATCGGAGGGGGCGCCGCGATCGGCATATCGGCGGCGAATGCCATCGACGAGATCAGGGTTGCCGCACCCGCGGCGAGGAGAGACTTAACGCTACGCATTGGCTTCGTCCTTATGGCCGGTGAGGCAAAATGCAGCCGCCCCACGTTCTGGAAACTCACGGGAGGACGATGGCACCAAATGTTTAAGCGCCGCTTAACCCTAATTTTTAAGGTTGATTTTTTCTGACAGTACACGCGCGCGCCGCGCCAGCGTTGCAAAAAAGCAGCGCCAAATGCGACTTCCTTCGCCGCATTCCCTAACGATGTGTGAAACCGCAAGGCGGCAAGAGAGGATGTGTTAACGCGCGTGCCGCGGCAGCCTGGGTAGGAACACTGCAAGCAGGCCGATCGCCGGCAGAAAAGCGCAGACCTGATAGACGAAAGCGATCGAGGTGTGGTCGGCGAGCTTGCCGAGCACGGCCGCGCCCAGCCCACCGATGCCGAAGGCGACACCGAAGAACACGCCGGAGATCATGCCGAAGCGATGCGGCACCAGTTCCTGCGCGAACACGATGATCGATGACGTCGTCGAGGAGATGATCAGGCCGATGACGACGCTGAGCACCGCGCTCGCATAGAGGCCGGCATAGGGCAGCGCCAGCGTGAACGGCAGCGCGCCGAGGATCGAGATCCAGATCACGATCTTGCGGCCGAAGCGGTCGCCCAAGGGACCGCCGAGAAACGCACCCACGGCGTTCGCCGCCAGGAAGATGAAGAGATAGATCTGCGCAGCCTGCGTCGACACGCCGAAGCGGTCGATCAGGTAGAAGATGTAATAGCTCGACAGGCTCGATACGTAGAGCTGCTTGGAGAACAAGAGCGCGACCAGCACGAGCAGCGCGACCGCGACGCGGCGCGAGCTCGGACCACCCGGCTGGCTGTGAACGGGGGCTGCCTTCTTCGCCGTGATCTGCGGCGCGTACCAGCGGCCGATGCGCCACAGGATGAGGATCGCGAGGAAGGCGATCGAAGAGAACCAGGCGATGCTGCCCTGCCCGAACGGCACGACGATGAGCGCGGCCAGCACCGGTCCCATCGAGGTGCCGAAACTGCCGCCGAGCTGGAACACGGATTGCGCAAAGCCGTAGCGGCCGCCGGAGGCGAGCCGCGCGATGCGCGCCGACTCCGGGTGAAACACCGCCGAGCCGAGACCGACCAGCGCGGCGGCGACGAGAATGACGAGGTATTGATGCGCGGCGCTGAGCAGCAAGAGGCCGAAGAAGGTCGAGGCCATGCCGATCGCCAGCGAATAGGGCTGCGCCTTCTTGTCGGTGTAGTGCCCGACCACCGGCTGGAGCAGCGAGGCCGTGAACTGGAAGGCCAGCGTGATCATGCCGATCTGCGCGAAATCGAGCGCATAGGTGTCCTTCAGGATCGGATACACCGAGGCGATCAGCGACTGCATGGTGTCGTTGAGGAAGTGCGAGACGCTGATGCCGGCGAGCACCACGTAGACCGGCCCTGGCGCTTTGGCGGGCGCCACGTCGTTGACGACGACGGGCTCGGTCAGTGTTTCCTCTGAGACGACGACAGGCTTGTTCAATGCAGCAATCCCGGCGCGGCAGATTGCCGCGACCTCTTAGGTACGATGCAAGCGGCAGTAGAACCAGCGTCAACGGCAAATAGCTGGGATGCGCGGGTCTTACCCTCTCCCCTTGTGGGAGAGGGTGGATCGCCGCGTCAGCGGCGAGACGGGTGAGGGGTCTGCCTCCGCGAGTCTCTCTAGCAGTTGGGGGCGAGGATAGAACCCATCATCCGGCGCTTCGCGCCACCTTCTCCCACAAGGGGAGAAGGAAGAGCCCTTACGCCGCCGCCTGGCCCAGCGCGGAGACGATAGTGTCGACGACGTCCTCGACCAGGATGCGGTCCTCGCCCTCGCCCATGACGCGGATCACGGGCTCGGTGCCGGAGGAGCGGATCAGGAGGCGGCCGTGGCCGTTGAGGCGCTTCTCGCCGTCGGAGATCGCCGACTTGACGTCGGAATCGTCGAGCGGCTTGCCGCCCTTGTGGCGGACGTTCTTCAGGATCTGCGGCAGCGGATCGAAGCGGTGGCAGACTTCGGAGACGGGGCGGCGCAGCTTCTGCACCACCGCCAGCACCTGCAGGGCCGCAACGAAGCCGTCGCCGGTGGTCGCGTAGTCGGACAGGATGATGTGGCCGGACTGCTCCCCGCCGAGATTGTAGCCGCCGTTCAGCATCTGCTCGAGCACGTAGCGGTCGCCGACCGGCGTGCGGACGAGATCGAGCCCCTGCCCGTTGAGGAAGCGCTCGAGGCCGAGATTGGACATCACGGTGGCGACGATGCCCGGCCGCGACAGCCGGCCGTCCTCCTTCCAGCTTTGCGCGATCACCGCGAGCAGCTGGTCGCCGTCGACCAGATGGCCGCGCTCGTCGACCAGGATGACGCGATCGGCGTCACCGTCGAGCGCAATGCCGATGTCGGCGCGCATCTCGCGCACTTTCTTCGACAAGGCTTCCGGCGAGGTGGAGCCGCATTCCTTGTTGATGTTGAAGCCGTCGGGCTCGACGCCGATCGGCACCACATCCGCACCCAATTCCCATAGCGCTTCCGGCACCACCTTGTAGGCGGCGCCATTGGCGCAATCGATCACAACGCGCAGGCCGTCGAGCGACAGATCGCGCGGCAGCGTGCGCTTGGCGAATTCGATGTAGCGGTCATGCACGCCGTCGATGCGGCGGGCGCGCCCCAGGCTCGCGCTCTGTGCGAGACGCTTGTCGAGGGATTCATCGAGCAGCTGCTCGATCTGCCTCTCGACGTCGTCGGAGAGCTTGAAGCCCTGCGGGCCGAACAGCTTGATGCCGTTGTCCTCGAACAGATTGTGCGAAGCCGAAATCATGACGCCGAGATCGGCCCGCATGGATTTGGTCAGCATCGCGACCGCCGGTGTCGGCATCGGGCCGACTAGCAGCACGTCCATGCCGACCGAAGTGAAGCCCGCGACCATCGCGTATTCGATCATGTAGCCGGACAGGCGGGTGTCCTTGCCGATCACGACTCGATGGCGATGGTCACCGCGCTGAAACGCAAGCCCTGCGGCTTGGCCGACCTTGAGCGCGAGCTCCGGCGTGATCAGTCCGTTGGCGCGGCCCCGAATCCCGTCCGTCCCGAAATATTTGCGGCTCATATCGTCCCCCAGGCAACAACCAGGGACCCCTCTACAACCACGGGCTGCCCGAAAGGGCCCCGCATCCCTGATTTGCCGAGCACTTATAAAGCCATCGCGGCTAAGTTGGCTTCAAAAAATATGATAAATCATTACGGAACCGGGCACGCCGCTGCCCTGATAACGTATTGTTACATTATATTTCCGAACTGGGAAGCCGGAACGGGAACGGAACCTGTCCCTAGCCGGTGCGCTTCACATGCCCGTCCCCGCGGCTCGGCGGCGGCTGGGTGACATTGACGGGATCGGAGGCGGGAAAGGTCTCTTCCAGACCTTCTTCCAGCGCTTCCTCGAGGGCGCGCTTCTCCTTGGTCTCTTCCGGCGAAGGTCCGGCGTGCGGCCTCGTCATGGCGCCCTCCTGCAAAACGGTCTGGCAAACGATTTGGCTGTGCATCCAACCATGCTAGATGACCCCGAAATCATCCGATGCAAGACGGGCCGGGGAAACGATCATGAAGCACATCACCTGTATCGACGATCTCCGTGCGCTGCATAAGCGCCGCGTGCCGAAGGCGTTCTTCGATTATTGCGACCGCGGCTCCTATGCCGAGGAGACGCTGCGCGCCAACCGCGAGGACATGCAGGCGATCAAGTTCCGCCAGCGCATCCTGGTCGACGTCTCCAAACGCGACACCTCGACCACAATCCTCGGCGAGCCCTCGACCATGCCGCTGATCCTCGCGCCCGTCGGCCTGCTCGGCATGCAGCATGGCGACGGCGAGATCCATGCCTGCCGCGCCGCGCAGGCCGCCGGTATCCCGTTCACGCAATCGACGATGTCGATCTGCTCGATCGAGGACATCGCCGCCAATGTCGAGAAGCCGTTCTGGTTCCAGCTCTATGTCATGAAGGACCGCGGCTTCATCAAGGACTTGATCCAGCGCGCCATCGCAGCGAAGTGCAGCGCGCTGGTGCTGACCGTCGATCTTCAGGTGATCGGCCAGCGCCACGCCGACATCAAGAACGGCATGACGGTACCGCCGGAATGGTCGCTATCGAAATTGCTGGATTTCGCCAGCAAGCCGGCCTGGGTTTCCGGCGTGCTGCAAGGCAAGCGCCGCACGTTCGGCAACATCGCCGGCCACGTGAAGAACACCGAGGATCTCAACCGCCTCGCCGAATGGACCGCGTCGCAGTTCGACACCTCGCTGAACTGGAAGGACGTCGAGTGGGTCCGCAGCATCTGGCCTGGCAAGCTCATCCTTAAGGGCATTTTGGACGTCGAGGATGCCGAGGAAGCCGCCAAGACCGGCGCGCAGGCCCTGGTCGTCTCCAACCATGGCGGCCGGCAGCTCGACGGCGCGCCGTCATCGATCGAGGTGCTGCCCGAGATTGCGGACGCGGTCGGCGAGAAGATGGAGATCATGTTCGACGGCGGCATCCGCTCCGGCCAGGACGTGATGCGCGCGCTCGCGCTCGGCGCCAAGTCCTGCATGATCGGCCGCGCCTATGCCTATGGCCTGGGGGCTGGCGGCCAGGCCGGCGTCGCCAAGGCGATCGACATCATCCAGAAGGAGCTGCTCACCACCATGGGCCTGTGCGGCGTCAACCGGATCGACGAGATCGACGATCATATCATTGCGGCAGCACCGTAGCGTCTTGGGTGGGCAGGGCGCTTGTCCACCGTAGCTCGACGAGCGAAGGCGGAAGCGTGGCGACCTTCGTTCCAAGTTGAGAGAAGACGTGGGCACGGCGCGAGCGCGCCTTTGCCCCTTGCTCGGCGAGATGCAGCAACACTAACAGCCTCGTCCCGGCGGAGGCGACCGCTCTCCCCTCACATTGGCGGCGTGAGGCCGTCGCGGCCGACGCTGACGCGGTTGGTCTCGAAAGAGCCGTCCGGCAATTGCTTCATGAAGGCGATGACCTTGGCACCGGTCTTCAGATCGGATTTGTCGCCGGGCACCAAGGTCACCACCGGGGTGTTGTCGGGAACGAACACCTTCTTCTCGCCGTCCTTGTACTTGACCAGCAGCGTGTGGCCGTCATTGCCGACCACGCTCTCGGCGACCGTCGCATTGGTCATGCTGGAGTTGGGCTTGAGGTCCCAGGGCCGCGAGCCCTCGCCGGTGCCGCGCATGCTCTCCGGAAACACGTGGACCTCGACCGCGTTCTGGCCGCCATCCGGCCCCGGCACGGTGGTGGCGCCGATGAACGAACCGGGCTTGATGTCGGCGAGTGAGATCTTGGTGATGCCCGAGACGTTCACATCAGCGGCGATGTGAAGCTTGAAATCTTCGCCGCTGCGCGACTTGACCTGCATGGTGTCGCCATTGACGTTCTCGATCGTGCCGCGCACACGCGTCGGCACCGGCGCTTTTTGGGCGGTGGCGCAGTAGGTCGAGAGGGTCACCATCGCGATGGCGAGAAGTGGACGTGTGAAAGTTGCGCGTTGAACAGACATGGCGGTCTCCGGTTGTCCCCACGGAGATAGAACTCCGGAACAGCCGCGCCATTCTCTCAAGTCTTTGTGAGATCGGCCTCGACCAGCGCGCGCAGCTCGGTGGTGACTTCAGGACGCCGGCCGAACCACAGCTCGAAGCCGCGCACCGCCTGGTGCAGCAACATGCCGAGCCCGTCGGCGGTCTTCAGCCCGTGCGCTTTGGCTGCCGCAAGCAGCGGCGTCACCAGCGGGACATAAACGAGATCGGCGACCACCGCCGCCTCCGGCAGGCGCGCCACATCGATATCGAGCGGAGGCTGGCCGTGCATGCCGAGCGAGGTCGTGTTCACGAGAAGTTTTGCACGCGGCAGCACGTCGTTGATGCTGTCCCATGTCACAGGATGCACCTTTGGCCCAAAGAGACTTGCCAGCGTCTCCGCCCGCGCGATGGTGCGATTGGCGAGATGGATGCGCTTGATGCCTTGCTCACGCAGGCCGAACACGACCGCGCGCGAGGAGCCGCCAGCCCCGAGGACCAGCGCCTCCTCAGCCGCATTCCAGCCGGGCGCGCTGGCGTCGAGATTGCCGATGAAGCCTTCGACGTCGGTATTGGTCGCGTGCAGCTCGCCGTCTTCGAACCACAGCGTATTGGCGGCACCCACAGCCGTTGCGCGCGCATCGGGTTTCGACAGCGCCAGCACGTCCTCCTTGTGCGGGATGGTGACGTTGGCGCCAACGAAGCCGCGCAGCGACAGCCGCAGCACGAAGTCACGCAAATCCTCGGGCGGGACAGCCTCGATGACGTAGCCGCCCTCGATCCCGAGCGTGCGCAGCCAGTAATGATGAATCAGCGGCGATCGCGAATGCGCCGCCGGCCATCCGATCAGACAAGCGGCGGGAGCCCTGGTCACGGTCGTCCTTCCCTCAAGCGATATGGAAGGCGATCCATTTCGCGTCCCGACGGCTCTGTCAAGCGCACGAGCGCCGCATCGCCACGGCGCCGTCAGCTCGCAGCAGCCTCATCGGCTGCAGAGCTCTTGATGTCAGCAATGGCGCGCTCGAGGCTCTGGCGATAGCGCGCGCGGGGCGGCGTCACGCCATGGGTGAGCAGCGCGCGGCGAACCGCTGGCGAGGCGCCCGTGATGAACAGCCTGATGCCCTGGCGATGAGCCCTCGCGGCGACGCGCCCGAGCACGTTCGCCGCGGTGGAGTCCAGGAACGGCACCGCGGCGAAATCGACCACGAAGGCCTTGCGCCGGTCGGCGATGCCGTCGAGCACGCTTCCGATCGCAGAGGCGGCGCCGAAGAAGAACGCGCCGGTGATGCGATAGACCAGCACGTCGCGGTCCACCGCAAGCGCGGGGTCGTAGGGAATGCGCGAACCGTTGCCGTCGTCGGGACGATCGGCGGCCACGAGCGGCGTGCGCTCCTCGATGCCCGTCGTCTCCGCCATGCGGTGGATGAACAGCACCGCGCCGAGCGCGAAGCCGACCAGAATGCCTTCGGTGAGATCGCGAAAGATCGTGAGCAGGAAGGTCGCGAGCAGCACGACGGCATCGCCCCATGACGAGCGCAGCAGCGTCGCGAATTCGTGCTTCTCCGCCATGGTCCAGGCCACGACCACGAGCACGGAGGCGAGCGCAGCCAGCGGAATGTAGCTTGCGAGCGGCGCCGCGATCAGCATGAACAACAGCAGGAAGAACGCGTGCAGCATCCCCGCGAGCGGCCCGCGCGCGCCAGCGCGGATATTGGTCGCGGTGCGCGCGATCAGGCCGGTGACGCAGATGCCGCCGAACAGCGCCGAGCCGATATTGGCGGCGCCTTGCGCCACCAGCTCGCAATTGGAACGGTGGCGGCGTCCGGTCATGCCGTCGGCCACCACTGCCGATAGCAGCGATTCGATCGCCGCCAGCAGCGCGAACGCAATCGCATCCGGCAGCACGGCCCTTGCCTTCTCAAGCGAGAAGGCGGGCAGCGCTGGCGACGGCAGCTCGCGCGGAATGCCGCCGAAGCGCGAGCCGATGGTCTCGACCGGCAGCGACAATACGGCAGTTGCGACCGCCGCAAACACGACCGCGATCAGGATGCCGGGCCAGGACGGCCGCCAGCGACGCAACACGCCAATGATGACGATGCTGACGATCGCGACCGCGACGGCGGCTGGATTGACGGTGTTGAGGCCGCCGGCGAGCGCAACGAGTTTCGGGACGAATTCGCTGGGCTCTTTTCCCGCAAGCGTGATGCCGCCGAGATCGCGGAGCTGGCTCGCAAAGATGATGACGGCGATGCCGGCAGTGAAGCCGACGGTTACGGGATAGGGAATGAACTTGATGTAGGTGCCGACCCGCAACAGGCCCGCCGTGACCAGGAACAGCCCCGCCATCAGGGTGGCGAGGATGACGCCCTCGACGCCGTGCCGCTCGGCCGTCACCGCAACCAGGACGATGAAAGCGCCCGCGGGTCCGCCGATCTGGAAACGGCTGCCGCCGAGCAGCGACACGATGAAGCCGCCGATAACGGCGGTGTAGAGGCCGCGATCCGGTGTCACGCCCGATGCGATCGCGATCGCCATCGACAGCGGCAACGCCACGATCGCGACCGTGAGGCCGGCGAAGACGTCGGCGCGAAAGTCCGCGGCGCCGTATCCCTCACGCCAGACGGTGACGAGCTTTGGCAAGTATAATTCGGCAAAAGTCGGCCGGCGAAGCTGATGCAGTCTGCCCGCGTGATCGCTTGTGATGCTCATGCCCCACGATGCTCCGAAGCATCGTGCGTCCCGTGTTGCCGAGGTGCGACGATGCGCTAGCCCATCCTGATCCCGAGCATGATCAACGCCCGATCATGCCCCCACCCGCCGCGGCGGCCCCGGCTGCTTGAGGCGAACGCCGCGCCCGCCGCTGTCGCTGCGGGCCTGCTCGCCGATCAGCTCGACGCCCGCCCGATCGAACGCCTCGACCACCTTGATCAGGGTCTCGACCACGCCGCGAACATTGCCGGTGCTGGCTTCCATCCGCTGGATGGTCGGCAGCGAAACGCCGGCGAGTTCGGCCAGGGTTTTCTGGTCAATGCCGAGCAGCGCGCGCGCTGCCCGCATCTGGAACGACGTGATCACCGTGGCCTCACGTATCAGAATCTATAAATGATATCTGGAGCATATACAATGATGCAAAATACATCATTCGGGGCCAACCGCAAGGGTTTCATGGGCTGCCCATGTCTGTCTCTCTGCAATCAATAAAGGTTGACAAGCCAGCGTCTCCCCTCGCCCTCTCCGCGCAAGGGCGGGGAGAGGGTAAGGGGACTGTGCTTCCCCAATAGATCACGCCGCGTGCTGATGAGCGGCGATGATCTGGTCGGCGGCGCGGCCGGTCACTTCGGCCATGTGGTCGAACTGGCGGGTGAAGCTGCCGGCGCCGGCGGTGGCCGAGCGCAGCTCGACGATCAGCTCACCGATCTCGGCTTCCGGCATCATGGCGCGGACGCAGTCCCAGCCGCTCCAGCCGTCTCGGGTGTCGAAGCCGAGGATCTGGCCACGCCGCGCCGACAGGATCGCGTTGATCTTGGCGGTGGCATCGGTCGGGCAGACGATCTCGACCATGTGGATCGGCTCGAGCAAGACCGGCTGGCATTGCGGCAGGCCCTCGTTGAGCCCGATCCGTGCCGCCGTGCGGAAGGCGAGGTCGGAGGAATCGACGCTGTGATAGGAGCCGTCGGTCAGCGTCACCTGCACGTCGGTGACAGGGAAGCCGAGCGGGCCGCGCGCCAATCCGTCGACGACGCCTTCCTCCACCGCGGGGATGTAATTGCGCGGCACCGCGCCGCCCACCACTTTTTCGGCGAACTTGAAGCCATCGCCGCGCGGCAGCGGCCTGATTTCGAGCACGACGTCGCCGAACTGGCCGTGACCGCCGGACTGCTTCTTGTGGCGGCCACGCTGGACGATCGGCTTGCGGATGGTCTCCTGATAACCGATCGCGGGCGGGTGCGAGGTGACCTTGACGCCGAAGCGGTCGCGCAGCCGCTCGCCGGCGACCCGCAGATGCATTTCGCCCTGGCCCCACAGCACGGTGTCGTGGGTCCGGGCGTTCTGCACGACCACCAGCGATGGATCCTCCTCGTGCAGGCGGGCCATCGCCTGGCCGAGCTTCACGTCGTCCTTGCGATCGGTCGCCGCGATCGAGATCGCGAGCACCGGCGGCGTCGGCTCCACGGTGACGAGCGCAGCCGGCGGGGTCTTGCCGCTCGAGACAGTGTCGCCGGTCTTCACGGGATCGAGCTTGGCGAGCGCGACGGTGTCGCCGGCTTCGGCCGAGGCACGCTTGGTGTCGTAGGCGCCATTGACGGCGAGGATGCCGGAGATGCGCCCCGCGCCGCCGGAAGAGGATTGCAGCGTGGCGCCGTCGTCGAGATGGCCGGCGAGCAGCCGCGTCAGCGACAATTTTCCGCCATGCTGCGAATGCAACGTCTTGAAGACGTAGCCGAGCGCATCCTTGGTCTCGGGAACGCCGAGACGTTTTGCGGTCTCCGCGACGCCCGGCGCCTCATGGCGCAGCGCCTTCATCAGGCGCAGCACGCCGTTTTCGCGCGCGGCGGCGCCCAGCAGTACCGGACAGATCAGCCCTTCGCGCAATTCACGGGCGAGATCGTCGAACACGGCATCGCGCGGCGGCTGGATGTCCTCGAGAAGCTGCTCCATCAGCGCATCGTCGTGATCGGCGAGCTTCTCCAGCATCGAGAAGCGGGCCTCTTTCTCGCGGTCGAGATTGCCGCCTTCGAGCGCGATCACCTCGGAGGCTTTGTGTTCGCGATAGATGAAGGCGCGCTCGAGCGCGAGATCGACGAAGCCCTCGATCAGCTCGCTTTTCCAGATCGGGATCTGGCGCAGTACCAGCGGCACGCGTGAGGCGGGCTGTAGCGTTGCGAGGCTCTCGCGGACGCGCTCGGTGGCGCGATCGATCTTGTTGAGGAACAGGAAACGCGGGATCTTCAGCTCTTCCAGTTCGCGCAGGATGATCTGAAGCTGCGGCAGCTTCTTCTCGTCGGCCTCGCAAACCACGACCGCGGCGTCGACCGCAGGCAGCACGGCGCGCATGTCATAGGCGAATTCAACGGAACCGGGACAGTCGAGGAAGGTGTAGCTGTCGCCCATGAAGGTCGTGGTGGCGGCAGTCAGGCCGACGGTCATCTTGTGATGACGGGCCTCGGGCGTGGCGTCACCGACAGAAGTTCCGGCATCGACGCTGCCGGCGCGGGGGATTGCGCCCGTTCGCGCTAGGATTGCTTCGAGAAGCGTGGTTTTACCGCTTTGGAATGGGCCCACTAGCGCAATGCACCGTGGACCTCGGGGACTTCTGACGTCCTGTCCCATTCGCCGCCTCCTTTTTTGTGGAGCTCGGCCCATGATTGGGTCGGCAAGCGCAGATGCTCTGCCCGTCCCCGAGATTTGGCAAGCATCAAACGTCGCTGCGGTGCGTCGTCGGCTCGATCAAGACTTCAACTCTTGACGATTGGTACGACTATCGGCCCGAGCGTTCCACCTCTCCGCGACGGGGGAGGCGAGCCGCCGCCGGTGCAGTTAGAATTGACGGCAATCAGCGGCCCGGACGGAGTTCCAGACTCTCCAGACCGGCGGCGACGTTGAGGCCGACCTGGCCCTGCACGCTGAGCGGCTGAAGGGCGATCGAATTGTTGGAGCCGCCGACCAGCACGTTGCCCCCAAGGCCGACGCCGACCGAGGCGCTGCCCTGCGCGCCGGCGTAATTGCCGGAGAGATCGCCGGGGCCGAGCCGGTCGACCGGCGCGAACACGCCCCAGGCGAGCGCCGTCTCCTGGGTGATGCCGATGTCGAGACCAACTTTGCGGATGGTCGCGACGTAGCGGTCGTCGGGTAGACCATCGGCGCGCAGCACGCAGCCGAGATGGGTCACCGATCCCACGATGAAGCCGACGCTGGCGCCGCCGCGGCACTCGAGCACGCCGACCCGTGCCATCCGCTGCTGCGCGCCGGCGGCAGCGACGGAGACAACGAGGCTTGCCGCTGCGAGCCCGGAGAGGAGGAACGAACGGCGCATGAAACGTCTCCGGCGATGATGGGGTGCGAGCAGGAAGGCGCGGCACACGCCGCATGATGGTCTATGCCACAATAGTTGTGGTGGGGCCAGCTCGCGCGGACGCGACAGAAAAAGGGCCCACTAACCGCGGGCCCTTTGATTTCACGTCGTTGCTGCGCGCTTACCGCAGATTGCCGCAGAAGCGCTGGATGCGCTTGCAGGCGTCTTCGAGGTCCGAAGTCTTGGTCGCATAGGAGATGCGGAACGCCGGTCCCAGGCCGAAAGCCGACCCCTGCACCACGGCGACGCCTTCGGTTTCCAGCAGCTCGGTGACGAACGTCTCGTCATTGTCGATCACCTTGCCCGACGGCGCGGTCTTGCCGATCGTGCCGGCGCAGGACGGATAGACGTAGAACGCCCCTTCCGGCCGCGGGCACTCGATGCCTTTGGCCTGATTGAGCATGGAGACGACGAGATCGCGGCGCTCCTTGAACACCTTGTTGTTGGCTGGGATGAAGTCCTGCGGACCGTTCAGCGCTTCGACCGCAGCCCATTGCGCAATGGACGACGGGTTCGAGGTCGACTGCGACTGGATCGTCGACATCGCCTTGATCAGCTGCGCCGGGCCGCCGGCATAGCCGATGCGCCAGCCGGTCATGCAATAGGCCTTCGACACGCCGTTCACGGTGAGTGTGCGGTCGTAGAGTTTCGGCTCGACCTGCGCGACCGTGGTGAACTGGAAGTCGTCATAGACGAGATGCTCGTACATGTCGTCGGTCATCACCCAGACGTGGGGATGCCTGAGCAGCACGTCGGTGAGCGCCTTCAGCTCGGACTTGGTGTAGGCAGCTCCCGTCGGGTTCGACGGCGAGCACAGGATCACCCATTTGGTCTTCGGCGTGATCGCGCGCTCCAGCGCCTCCGCCTGAAGCTTGAAGCCTGTCGCAGCGGTGCAGACCACCGGTACCGGCTCGCCACCGGCGAGCGCCACCATCTCGGGATAGCTGACCCAATAGGGCGCGGGAATGATCACCTCGTCGCCCGGATTGATGGTCGCCATCAGCGCGTTGTAGAGCACCTGCTTGCCGCCTGTGCCGACGATGATCTGGTTCGGCTTGTAGACGACGCCGTTCTCGCGCTGAAACTTGGCGATGATGGCTTCCTTCAACTCGGGAATGCCGTCGACCGCAGTGTACTTGGTCTTGCCGGCTTCGATAGCGCGGATCGCCGCCAGTTTGATGTTGGCGGGCGTGTCGAAATCGGGCTCGCCGGCGCCGAGGCCGATGACGTTGCGGCCCGCCGCTTTCAGCGCGCGTGCTTTATCCGTGACCGCGATGGTCGCGGACGGCTTCACACGGTCGAGCGCAGCGGCAAGGAAGGACATCGTCATCTCCTGACAAGCGTCGTGAAGCCCTTCGCCTCACGACTCCGATTGTGGGAATGAGCCACCCTAAAACGGGAGCCGCTGCACCGCAAGAAACTTCGGCCCGATCTCGAAGAAGTTTACGGATTTCCCGCGCTTCGAGGCGCGATTACCGCAATGTTCCGCAACTTTGCCAGCCAAATCCCTCATATCCGGCAAGGCTTGTCCTCGGAGCAATTTGTCGCTTCCGGCCGAAGTTTTCTCATGGCGCGCTTGCCGTCGTCTGAAGTTTCGCCGGCCCAAATGGCGAAGCCTTGGCGTAGCCGCGTCCCAGCCATCTACACCTGGCCGCGCGCACGAAGAACGTGGATGCCTCGGACAAGCCCGGGCATGACGGCGCGCTGCATCCAAATCGCATGCGATCGTCGCCGACCTCACGAATGCCCGACGCAACGCGCCCGTGCTCTAACGCAAGCGTGATCTCGTTTGCGCGGTCGCGCGGAAATGATCTTTCGTGGCGTTGCAGTGCGGTAGGGATTTCGAGTTTTTCTATTGGCTGGCTCTTGCAGCGGATTCGCATCGGCATCATTGTTTAGCCGCGCTGCAGGGCAGCCAGCGCCGCGCCTTCCCGTCCTCGGAAACGAACTCCCAGAATGTACAAACTCTATTCGATGCAGCGCTCCGGCAACAGCTACAAGGTCCGCCTTGCGCTGGCGCTGCTCAACGTGCCTTACGAAGCCATCGAGGTCGACATTCTGCGCGGCGAGAGCCGCACGCCGGACTTTCTGGCGAAGAACCCGTCGGGCCAGGTGCCGCTGCTCGAGGTCGGCGGCGACCGCTATCTCGCCGAGTCCAACGCCATCCTCTGGTACGTCGCCGTCGGCACGCCGCTCGCGCCAGAGAACCGCATCGACCGCGCCGAGGCGCTGCAATGGATGTTCTTCGAGCAGCACGCGCTCGAGCCCAACATCGGCGCGGCCTATTTCTGGCTGTCGCTGGTCAAGGGCGGCCGCGATCTCCAGACCCATTCGCTCGAGGACTGGATGGAGCGCGGCTATGGCGCGCTCCAGGTCATGGAGAACCATCTCAAGACCAACGCCTATTTCGCCGCGCGCCAGCTGACGGTCGCCGACATCGCGCTCTACGGCTACACCCACCTCGCCGACCGCTGCGATTTCGACCTTTCGACCTTCCCGGCGATCCGGGACTGGCTGAAGCGCGTCGAATCTGCGCCCGGCTTCGTCACGATGGACTGGCGCCCGGCCGACGTCGACGACCCCGCCAGCATCGCCGTGGGCGCCTGACAGGCTAGTCCCCGCTGGCGAATAGCGGGCACAAGGGTCGTCTTTGCCGCAATCTCGCCGTTTTCGGCGCGACGGCCGCCGCAATGTTGCCCGTTGAAACGGTGAAATTGTCCCGCGTCGCGGGTGATTCGCTCGCGTGTTGAAGGATTTAGACCCATGACTCGGGCGTCCGGCACGGCAGGCTTCCAGGGCCGATCCGCCACCGTCGCGTCTTCCCGGCTGACCAATGCGGTCGCGGCCTCGCTCGCCGTCGCCGCGCTCTCGCTGTGCCTGATCGTCACGCTGACGGTCATGTCGACCAAGGCGACCATGGCAATGGGCCTGCCGATCTGATTCCCGTTTCATCCTGGACCAGCCTTCAAGCCGCCGTGTGGCCCTTGCCGACCGGCATTGCGACAGGACCTCGATGAAGTCACCTGTGGTAGTCGTTGCAATCACGCTGACTGCGGCCATCCTGGTCGCGGCGTCGCTGTTGATTTTCACCGGCATGCGCAAGAGCTCGGGCACCTCGACGCTGAATGCACCGTCGCTGCAACAGCGCCTCAGGCACTCGCACTTGGTCTAAAATCATCCGAAAGATTTGCGCTCCGCGGCAAGGGTCTCTTAAGCGCGCCGCGCGAAATCGCATCGCATCAGCGCAACGATGAGCCAGTGTTGCTGCGTTGCCTCGTTCAGGAGGAGCGAGACTGGCCCATGCGGCTCGGGTGGCGTGCGATCTCCGGTCCGGTGCTGACGGCAGCGACGCTGCTGCTGGCGATGCTGTTCGATCACTTCATCCCCACTCCCTCCCCTGCGCCGCTGTTGGTCTGCATCGTGGCGCTGGCCGGTGCGCTGTCGGGTCTCGCCTCCGCCATGACCAGCGCAGCCATCGCGGTCGCCGGCGCTGCGCTGCTCTTCCTTAACCAGCATGGCGTCTCCGGATACGGCATCGCAGACCTGGTCCGGCTCGGCCTGCTGGCAATCATGGCCGCCGGCACCGCAGCCGTCACCGGCCTGATGCGCGAGCGGCTGCTCGGCACGTTCGCGGGCGAGCGCCAGAGCCACGCTACCGCCGCGCGCTTGTCGGCCGCGCTCGACCAGATCGATATCGGCGTCGTGCTGCTCGATGCCGAGACCCGAGCCGAATTCATCAACCGCGCGTTCCGCGATTATTTTGCGGTGCCCGACCAGATCGCCGACCGCAAGCCGCCCTTCATCGCGCTGATGTATCACGGCCGCGATACCGGCGCGTTCGAGCTGCCCGAGGACGAGCTCGGCACCTTCATCGCGCAGCGCATGGAGATGGTGCGGATCGGCGATGCCAGGCCGATCAACATCGCCTTGCGCAATGGCGAGGTGCTGCGTTTCGTCTGCACCGCGCTGCCCGACGGCGGCCGCATGCTGAGCTACACGCCGGTGACCGATCTCGTACGCCACACCGACGCGCCCGCGCGTGCCGACTACTACCGCTCGCTGCGCGATCCGGCGAACCGAAGGCTGATCCGCTCTTTGCGCCTTGCAGAGTGATGCGACAGCAGGATTGATCGGCAGCGCGATAATCTCGTATCAAGGATGCCTCACCGGCCGTTCGCATCCTCCGAGCCCAGGAATTTCAGATGTCCCTCACCATTCGCTCCGTCACGAAGCAGGATTACGAACAATGGCTGCCGCTGTGGGACGGCTACAACACCTTCTACGGCCGTTCGGGCCCGACCGCGCTCGCGCCAGAGATCACGCGCATGACGTGGCAGCGTTTCTTCGACGCCTATGAGCCGGTGCATGCGCTGGTCGCCGAGAGCGACGGCCAATTGCTCGGACTGACGCATTATCTCTTCCATCGCAGCACCACCGCGATCGAGCCGTCCTGCTATTTGCAGGATTTGTTCACGCGCGAGGCCGCGCGCGGCAAGGGAGTTGCCTCCGCGCTGATCTATGGTGTGTATGAGCGGGCGAAACTGGCGGGGTCGCCGCGCGTCTATTGGCAAACGCACGAGACCAATGTCACCGCGCAGCGACTGTACGACAAGCTCGCGGAGCGGTCCGGCTTCATCGTCTATCGCAAGATATTCTAATCTCGCAGGCAGCGCCTGTGGATAATTCCTGCCTGTCACCCGCGCGTAACACAGCGGAACTACGCTGCACCTGCGTCTGGTCAGGCCCCCCGTCACCGATCAAGCGCCCCAAGCGGTCCCCGTCAGTCGCCGCGTCTGACAGGGGCCGCATTTTTTATGGCAGCGTCACTTGGCGCCGCGCCCGACCGTCTGCATCACCTCAAAACCTTCGAACTGGGGATGGCCGAGATAGATCGGCTTGTTGTCGCCAGCCCGGTGATGCGCCGCGCGAAATGCCTCCGACTTGGTCCACGCCTCGAACGCCGCGTAATTCGCCCACACCGTGTGCGAGGCGTAGAGCGTATGGTCTTCGAGCTCGGGACCCTTCAACAGATGGAATTCGACGAAGCCCGGCACCTTGTCCAGATGAGTGTCGCGCGTGAGCCAGACCTGCTCGAAAGCGGCCTCGGAGCCCTTGGCGACGCGGAACCGGTTCATGGCGATGTACATTGCGGTGATCTCCTGATGTCGCATCATTATCGCGTCATTCCGGGGCGCGCGGCAAGGCGCGGGCCCGGTATCCATTTTGCGATTCCGGGTTCGCGCTACGCGCCCCGGAATGACGGGCTGTTATTACGCCACCAGCCCCTTCATCGGCTTTGCGGCGGCGCTGTCTGGAAACACCGTCTCCGCCAGCACGCGATCGGACAGGCCAAATTGTCCTTGCAGCACGCCCTTGATCACGGAGCGCAGATCGGTAGTCGGCTTGAGGTCGCGCCCTTCGTGGAGGTTGGCAAGCTTGAGGCCGGGCCAATCGGCGATGACGCGGCCGCCCTTCACCGCGCCGCCGGCGAGCAGCGCCATCGTTCCCGTGCCGTGATCGGTGCCGTCAGTGCCGTTGATGCGCGCGGTGCGGCCGAACTCGGTGGCGACGACGACCACCGCGTCGCGCCAGCGTTCGCCGAGCCCGCTTTCGAATTCGGCGAGCGCGCCGTCGAGGCCGCCGAGCAGGAAGGCGAGACGCCCCACAGGCCCGCCTTCATTGGCGTGTGTGTCCCAGCCGTCGAAGGCGAGCGCCGCGATGCGCGGACCATCGTCGGCCGCCATCAATCTTGCCGCGCCGTGCGCCACCTGGCGCATCTGCGCGGCTGCGTTGCCGCCCTTCGGCTTCATGTCGTCGCCGCTTGCGGCCTTGTCGAGCTGAAGGCCTTGCGCCAAGGCCGTCGCCAGCACGGGATCGCGATGGCGGTAGAGCTCGACGAGGCGCATTGCAGTGTCGTCGTCGGCCTGCGGCAGCGCGACCGGCGCCCAGCCGACGGTCGGCGCATTGCCGCGCAGCACCAGCGGCGTGGTCGGGCCGACAGCGAGGCCGCTCGATACCCGCTCGCCGCGCGGTAGCACTTCCAGCGCGCGATTGAGCCAACCGGACTGCACCCGGCCCGGGCCGGCATAGCCGCTTTCGAGCACGTCCTGGCCGTCGAAATGCGAGCGATCGCGATACGGTGTTGCAACGGCGTGGATCACCGCGGCGTGCTTGTCGCGGTACATGCGTGCGAACTCCGGCATGGCGGGATGCAGCGCAAAGAAGCTATCGAGCATGGTCGCGGGGTGTGCGCCGTCAGCCGTGAGCGCGATCGAGCCGTGCAGGCCGGCGTAATCGGGGTCGCCGATCGGGGCAACGGTCGAAAGCCCGTCGAGCGCGCCGCGCAGGATCACCACGACCAGGCGCGGATCGTGCCCGTCGGCGCCGCGTGCGAATTTCGGCAGGTAGGCCCAGGCCGCGAAAGAGGCGCCGCCGAGCAGGAGCCCGCGGCGCGAGGCGAGGAGCCGGTTCTCGACGCAGTCGATCATTGTCATCTCCGCTGCATTTCCGGCGACATCAGCAGCAGCGCCAGCGCCTGCTGCCGCGACTCCGCGCGCTCGATGGTTCGTCGCGTCTCGATGGAGGCCGCATCGGCTGCGGCGAATTCCAGCAGGTCGAGCGGATCGATGGTGTTGCCGAGCCGCGAGCCGATTTGCGCCGCGATATCGAGCCTGAGCTTCATGCCCTCGGGTGCGGCCCAGGCTGCATTGGTGTCGGGAAAGCCGTTGGGCCCGGCCGGCGACCATAGCGGCTGCCCGAGCAGGTTGAGGCCATTGAGATAACGGCTCGGATCCTCCGGCACGCGCGCGAGCAGCCGGCCGCTCGCGACCAGGAAATCGTAAGGCGAGCGCATCTTGGTCAGCGGCGCTCTCCACGCTTGGTCGGAATCGACCAGCGCCATAGCAAGCGCCTTGAGGTCGCCATCGGTCTTGACGAAGATGTCGCGCAAACGCGCAACGAGAGACGGCGGCGGATCATCAGCAACGAAGTGGCGGACGAACTTGGTGGCGATGAAATTCGCGGTCGAGGGATGGCGCGCGAGGTCGGCGAGCGCGGCCTCGCCTTGCGCGAGGCCCGCCTGGCCGTAGGTCTTGCCGAGCAGGATCTGCGGCCCCGGCTGATGCGCATTGACGTTGAACACGAAGGAGCCGGGCGCCCCCAGCTGCCCCTGGCGGCCGGCGAAGGTCCAGCCCGTGATGATGCGCGCGAGCGAGGTGACATCGTCCTGCGTGTAGCCGCCGCCGACGCTGAGCGTATGCAGCTCCATGATCTCGCGCGCCAGATTCTCGTTCAGCCCGCGTTTGCGGTTTTGCCCCGCACGCGAATCCGGTCCGAGCGATTGCTGGTTATCGAGAAAGAACAGCATCGCCGGATGCTGCTCGACCGCCTTGAGCATGTCGGCGAAACGCCCGAGTACGTGCGGCCTGATCGCCTCGCGCTCGAACGCGCCGGCCCAGATCCGCGCCAGCTCGCCCTTGCTCGCGGAGATGCAGAAATGGTTGGACCAGAACACGACGAGTCGCTCGGTGAAGCCGCACTCGACGAGGGTGGCCCGCTGCAACCGCGCCAGCGCCTCGGCGCGAAATGTCTTCTGGATGACGTTGAGCGGCTGCGGCGCGGGCTTTGCGGCGGGCGGCGCGCCGGGGCTGGGCTGCATGGCCTCCGGCTTCGCCGCGTTGTCCGCTGGTCTCGCATCCGCCATCTGGCCGGCGACCTCGCTTGCGGCTGCGTTCAGCGAGAGATTGCGGCGCAGGGCGGGCTTCTGATCGGCAGACGCTTGTGTCGGCGTTTCAGCGGCCGCCGTGGCCTTGGCGGCCTCGCGCGCCTGCTTGACCTCGTCCTGATAGGCGAACACCGCCTGCCCGAGCTGCGGCGTCGATTGCAGACCCGGCGCTTCCAGCAGCACGCCATTGGGACGCGCGAGCTCTGCCTTGACGAAACCGCGCGGGTCGGAGGCGGCATCGATGAGATCGCCGGACGCGCCGCCGCGGGCGCCGAAGCCGAAGCGGTTGAGCGCAACGAGGGCGGCTTGCGAATCACGGGCCATCGGTCTGTCCTTCGCGCGCCGGGAGCCGCTTTCCGAGTCCGTGCGCAAGGCATAATATACCGCAGCGGCCAATGAACCCGACATGAAAATGACGGCCTAGCTTCGACGTAAATCATGACAAATCAGCAAGAATCTGCGTTGCCAGAATCCCGCCGCCTCGCCTGCTCCCGCTGCGGCGCCGAGTTTGGCTGCGACCTCTCGGGCAGCTGCTGGTGCGCGGAGGAGACGGCAAGACTGCCAATGCCAGTCGAGGGCGAGGATTGTTTGTGCCGGGCATGTTTGCGGCAGGCGGCGGCGAGTGCTGCTCGTTAGGCACGAGAGCCGACCACGCTTTCCGTGTCGTGAGCCGGGAGGACCCATTACCCCGGCGAGCACGCCACGAAAATTCCCCGTTCGGTACCGTACCGCAAACGATCGATAGATCACGCGAGATGGGCCTGGCGTCGCCAGGACGACGATGGAGGGAGCCTACCCTACACCGCGAATCCCGGCGACCTGCGCGCCATGCCGTCGAACGCGTCGAGCAATTTTTCCCGCCACGCATAAACCGGATCATCGGCTTCCAGAAGCTTGAACGGGCTCACCACCCGCGCCCATTGAAAACCGCCGAACGCGATATAGTCGGCGTAGTTGGGAGCGGCGCCGCCCAGATAGGGCTGCTTCTTCAATGTCTGCCGCATCACCTCCAGCGACTTGCGGAACGCGATCACGCCGGTATCGCGGCTGGCCATGACCTGTTCCAGCGACTTGCCGCCGAAGCGTGCCTCGCGCGACTGGCGGAAATAGGCGGCGTCGACCTCGGCGAGGTTCTTCGGGATGTCGGCGACGATCAACGGAAAGATGCCGCCGACGATGGCGATGTCGCCGAAGGTATTGATCATGCGCGCCATCGCGCGACCGCCCTCGCCGCCGAACAACGATGCACGATCCGGAAAACTGTCTTCGAGATAATTCGCGATGGTCCACGAATCGACCACGGGCTTGCCGTGATGCAGCAGCACCGGGACTTTCTCGGAGCCATGCGGCGCAAGCGCGCTCTTCTCGGTGAAGCGCCAGGGCAGCGATTCCGCCGTCAGCTCCTTATGCGCGAGCGCCATCCGCGTGCGCCAGCAATACGGGCTGAACGGGCGCGCTGCGTCGGTGCCGACGAGTTCGTAGAGTTTGAGTGACATGAGAGGCCTCCGCTTGCTCCGTCATGGCGAGCCAACGGGGCCGCGCGAAGCGCGGCCCGATGACAGGCTCCGCGAAGCAATCCAGGCTGCCGCGGCAGAGACATTCTGGATTGCTTCGCTTACGCTCGCAATGGCGATGTCGAGACGGAAGTGCGCATCACCGCCGGTTCGTCCGCAGCAGCTTCTCGCCGCCCTCCGTCACTGCGATGATCAGCCCGATTCCCGGCACCGTCTTCCGCGCGACATAGCCGCGCTCAGTGGCGTCTTCCCAGATGGTAAGGCGCGGGCACGAGGTCTTCCAGGTCGCGATCACCTCGGCATAGGCGCGCGGCTCGCGTGCGACCCATTCGACGAAATCCAGCACCAGCGGATCGGCGGTCTCCCTCATTGCAAACCTCCCTTGTCGAAGGCGACCGCGACCTCCGTACGCAGCAGGAGCCAGCCGCCATAGGCGATGAGGCGATGGTGGTGATCAGCTTGTTCGACCAGGCTACGAATTGCTGGTCGGTCATGGCTTCAAGGATGCGGCGCGCCAGTGTGGTGCCGAGCATCGATGCTGCGATCGCGACGCCGGCGAGGACGGGATCGAGGCTCGCCGCCTGGTCGATGATGCCGCCGAAATAGACCAGCTTGGTGAAATGGCTGACCAGCTGGCACATCGCCTTGGTCGCCACCTTCTCGCGCCGGCCGAAATCGCCGCCGAGGAAGAAGGTGTCGAGCAGCGGGCCGGAGACGCCGGTCATCAGCATCAAGCCCATGCAGATCGAGCCGTAGACCGAGCCCTGCCAGACGCTGTCGGGGTTGGGCTTGATGTTTGACGGCAGCAGCCGCGCCATGAACGGCGTGATGCCGAGCAGCAGCAGCGCGACCGGCTTGTCCGGAACGTAGCGCGTGAGCGACCAGGCCGCGAGCGCGACCGCGCAGCCGGCGAGATAGTTCGCGACCGGGCGCCAGCGGATATGCGCGCGCCACAAAAACGCACGCCAGCCGTTCGAGGCCATCTGCGTGATCGCATGCAGCACCATGGCCGCCGGCAGCGGCATCAATGCCAGCAACACGCCGATCAGGATCAGCCCGCCCGCCATGCCGAACAGCCCGGACAGGAACGCGGTGGCGACCATCAGCATGCCAAGGGCAGCGATCACGATGGGCGCCACGAAAGGATTCTCCTCAACATAGGTAAGGGACGCAGGCTGCTGGCGCTCCCTCGCCTCGCTTGCGGCGAGAAGCGAAGAGCGCTGCGGCTGCCCGAAATCAACTTAGAATTACACTCGTTCTTGTGCCTCGCTTGCTCGCCACGTGCAAACTGAGTTATCTTGGCCTGGCATCAGCTTTCCTGAGGGTCGGGCATTTGCGGCGGCTGCTGTTTCTCAACGGCATCAAGGCATTCGAGGCGGCGGCGCGGACCGGCAGCTTTGCCGCGGCCGGGCTCGAGCTGAACGTGTCGGCCGCTGCCGTCAGCCGCATGGTGCATCTGCTGGAGGAGCGCCTCGGCCTCGCGCTGTTCGAGCGCAAGGCCAACAAGCTCGTGCTGACGCAGGCCGGCCGCGCCTATCAAAGCGGGCTGACGCCGATCTTCGATGCGCTGGCGAGCCTCACCGCGCAGGTGACGGCGCCCTCCAGCATGCGCGTGCTCACCATCGGCGTCGGCCACACTTTTGCGATGCGCTGGCTGATCCCGCGCCTGTCAGAGTTTCGCAGCGAGGAGCCCGACATCGAGGTGCGCTTCACCACCGGCGGGGCCTCGGTGCCGTTCGGCGAGGACTGGAGCTGCGGCATCAAGCTCGGCACCGGCGACTGGCCCGGCCTCGTCGCCGAGCCGCTGTTCGCGGGCGACCTCACGCCGGTCTGCGTGCCGCGCCTTGCGAGCGGCCTGAAGCGGCCGACGGATCTCAGGGGACCGAGCCTGATCCGCGTCGCGCATTCGCCGGAGGACTGGCCGCTCTGGATCAAGGCCGCGAACCTGGCGCGCATCAACGCGCGCGGGCCCGAGTTCCAGTTCTACGGTCAGGCGCTGCAGGCCGCCGCGGACGGACTCGGCGTTGCCATGGGCATTCGACCCTATATCGACGACGATCTCGCCGCCGGACGGCTGGTGGCGCCGTTCGATCTCTCGGTGCCCAAAGGCATGCGCTGGTACCTGCTCTATCGCAGCTTCCAGACCGAGCAACGCGACTTCGCCGCGTTTCGCCGCTGGATCATGCGCGCGGCGTCGGAACCGGCGCGTCCGGCGCGGCGACTCGGTCGTGCTGCGGCGCGGAACTGACGCGCTCGGCAAAAAAGCCTCGCGGCTTGTGAACGGCTTCACATCCCGGGATTCGCAAATGTGGTCCCCTGACCCTCTGACAAAAAAACGTGGGACCGACAAGAATGACGACCCTCTACGACGGCTTTGACATCGAATCCTTCGAAGCTGGAAAAGGACTGTGGCACGCCCGCATCCGGCGCGCCGATTTCAGCCCGCTTGCAATCGACGGCGTGCTGTTTCCCGCCATGGAAGTCGGCTTCGCCTGGCCCGACCGCGACGCCGCGATTGCCGATGCCAAGCAACACATCGATCGCTTCCGCCGCCGGGCCGACAGCGACGACGAATAGCGTCCGCGGGCGGACCAGCGGCGGGGCGCCGCAAGGGGGAACCGGTCATGTCTATCACCGAAATCGGCTCAGTGCGGCCGCGGATCTATGCGCGCGCCGTGCTGTCCAACTGCCCGGAATGCGACGGCGATCTCATGGTGCTCCGTGTGATCGGCGGTCGCGCTGGATGCGAGTACTGGACCATGCGCTGCACCGATTGCGGCGGCATCCATCTGGACATCCTTGAGCCGAATATCGCGGCTGAGGATGACGAGGGGCCGCTGCCGGCGGGGTGACGCCAAGCCTGCTGCCAACCTGCTGTCAGCAGGCTGCATAGCGGCGGGCATTCGCCCTTTCCTGAGAGGCGGACTCGTCCCATATTCGCCTTATGGCGAAGAAACCTGCATCCTCCGAAAAATCCGGCAAATCCCCGAAGACCAAGGCTCCGAACTCGAAGGCGCATCGCCCCGATGTGCAGCCGATCGGGCCGGCGCTGGCCGAACTGCTCAATCCTGCGATCAATCGCGGCGATGCGGGCCTGGGATCGGGCACCGGGCTCCAGCCGCCGCCGGACAATTCGCGCGATCGCCGTGCCGGGGGCGAGGCCGCCGCGCATCGCGCGCGCGCCTCGACGCCGAAGGAGTTTCCGCAGGATACGGCCAAGAACATTACAAAGCCGATGCCGCTGCGTCCCAATCCGCAGCCGGCTGGAGCGCGCGCACCCACCGAAGGCTTCGACGAGGCGCCGCAGGCCAATTACGGAACCTCGGCCACGATCCCGACACTCGATCCGGAACTGGCGCGGCAGCTCGGGCTGCCAACAGAAGAAGACGATGCCGAGGCGCTGGCGCGGCCGCCGCGCTCAAAAATGGAGGCGCTGGGCGTCAAGGCCACCGCGGATGCGTTGGAATCGCTGATCCGCGAGGGCCGCCCGGAATTCCGCAAGGACGACGGCTCGATGCGGATTTGGACGCCGCACCGGCCACCGCGCCCGGAAAAGTCCGAGGGC
The DNA here is from genome assembly GCF_023073795.1 of Bradyrhizobium sp. 159. Classification (NCBI taxonomy): domain Bacteria; kingdom Pseudomonadati; phylum Pseudomonadota; class Alphaproteobacteria; order Hyphomicrobiales; family Nitrobacteraceae; genus Bradyrhizobium; species Bradyrhizobium sp. 159. The sequence continues at coordinate 132,304 of NZ_JADPKE010000005.1, forward strand.
GGCGTGCGCTTCGAGATCAAGTCGGCCTATGAGCCCAAGGGCGACCAGCCGACTGCGATCGCCGAGCTGGTCGAGGGCATCAATCGCAACGACCGTTCGCAGGTGCTGCTGGGCGTCACCGGCTCGGGCAAGACCTACACCATGGCCAAAGTGATCGAGGCGACGCAGCGCCCCGCCCTGATCCTGGCCCCGAACAAGACCCTCGCCGCCCAGCTCTATGGCGAGTTCAAGAATTTCTTCCCTGACAACGCGGTCGAGTACTTCGTCAGCTACTACGACTATTACCAGCCGGAAGCCTACGTCCCACGCACCGACACCTATATCGAGAAGGATTCCTCGATCAACGAGCAGATCGACCGCATGCGCCACTCAGCGACGCGCGCGCTGCTCGAACGCGACGACGTCATCATCGTCGCCTCGGTGTCCTGCATCTACGGTATCGGGTCGGTCGAGACCTACACCGCGATGACCTTCGCGCTGAAGAAGGGCGAGCGCATCGACCAGCGCCAGCTCATCGCCGATCTCGTCGCGCTCCAGTACAAGCGCACCCAGGCCGATTTCACCCGCGGCACCTTCCGTGTCCGCGGCGACGTCATCGACATCTTCCCCGCGCACTATGAGGACCGCGCCTGGCGCGTGAACCTGTTCGGCGACACCATCGAGAGCATCGAGGAGTTCGATCCGCTCACCGGCCACAAGCAGGACGAGCTCGAGTTCATCAAGATGTATGCCAACTCGCACTATGTGACGCCGCGGCCGACGCTGGTGCAGGCGATCAAGTCGATCAAATCAGAATTGAAGCAACGGCTCGACCAGCTCCACGATCAGGGCCGCCTGCTCGAAGCGCAGCGGCTGGAGCAGCGCACCACCTTCGACCTCGAGATGATGGAGGCGACCGGAAGCTGCGCCGGCATCGAGAACTATTCGCGCTATCTCACTGGGCGCCGCCCCGGCGAGCCGCCGCCGACGCTGTTCGAATACGTGCCCGACAACGCGCTGATCTTCGCCGACGAGAGCCACGTCACCATCCCGCAGATCGGCGCCATGTTCCGCGGCGACTTCCGCCGCAAGGCGACGCTGGCCGAATACGGCTTCCGCCTGCCCTCCTGCATGGACAACCGCCCCTTGCGCTTCGAGGAGTGGGACATGATGCGGCCGCAGACCATCGCGGTGTCGGCGACGCCGGGCGGCTGGGAGCTGAACGAGAGCGGCGGCGTGTTCGTCGAGCAGGTGATCCGCCCCACGGGTCTGATCGATCCTCCCGTCGACATCCGCCCCGCCCGCACGCAAGTGGACGATCTCGTCGGCGAGGTCCGCGCCACCGCGCAGGCCGGCTATCGCTCGCTGATCACCGTGCTGACCAAGCGCATGGCGGAGGACCTCACCGAATATCTGCACGAGCAGGGCATCCGAGTCCGCTACATGCATTCCGACATCGACACCATCGAGCGCATCGAGATCATCCGGGATCTCCGCCTCGGTGCGTTCGACGCGCTGGTCGGCATCAACCTCTTGCGCGAAGGCCTCGACATCCCCGAATGCGCGCTGGTAGCGATTCTCGACGCCGACAAGGAAGGTTTTCTGCGCAGCGAGACCTCGCTGATCCAGACCATCGGCCGCGCCGCGCGCAATGTCGACGGCAAGGTGATCCTCTATGCCGACCAGATGACCGGTTCGATGGAGCGTGCCATCGCCGAGACCAACCGCCGCCGCGAAAAACAGGTCGAGTACAATACTGCCAACGGCATCACGCCGGAGAGCGTGAAGAAGCAGATCGGCGACATCCTCAACTCCGTCTACGAGCGCGACCACGTGCTGGTCGAGGTTGGCGGCCACGACATGACCGATGACGTCATCTCGATCGGCCACAACTTCGAAGCCGTGCTTGCCGATCTCGAAACAAGGATGCGCGAGGCCGCCGCCGATTTGAACTTCGAGGAAGCCGCGCGTCTGCGCGACGAAGTCAAGCGCCTGCGCGCCACCGAGCTCGCCGTGGTCGACGACCCTACCGCGAAGCAGCGCACCGTGCAGGGCAAGGCCGGCGCTTATGCGGGCACGAAGAAGTACGGCGATGCTGCGAACTTGCCGGTCAGTGCCATGAAGAACAAGAGCGCCGCAACAGCGCTCAAGGCCGGCAGCGGCAAAGGCTCCCGCGTGCACAAGCCGCATCTCGACGAGATGCACGGCCCGGAATCGCTGCCCTATCGCGAGAGCCCGAGCCTGCCGTCAAAGCCGTTCGGCAGCACCAGCCGGATCATCCAGCCAACCGACTCGCGGCAGTCGGGACCGGAGTTCGGGCCGGCGCCGAAATCGACAGGCGGGATGCCGGGGCGACGGGGCGGGTGGAAGAAGAGGTAGGCGGCGCATCCGCGCCGCTGATCGCAGTGGATTCCGGGCTCGCCGGTTTGCGGGCCCCGGAATGACGAGAGGGATAGCGCGCTCCTCACCCGACGCTCGCCGTCACCACCGCCATTACCGACAGCAGCAGCACGATGGTCACAAGCTGGAGCGAGGCGACCGGCTGGGTGCGCCATGCCGTGATCTTGCCGGCGAGCGTCAGATGGGCCTCGAAGAATTTTGGCTCGTAGACGGTCTTGAAGAAGGCCGGGAAGCTCGGGCCGAAGGTCACTGCGAGCAGCGCGTGGGCGAGCGAGGCGACAGCGACGAAGATGGCGACGCCGGGGTCGCCGACGAGGTCGTGGTCGCCGACGAGTTTGAGCAGGAAAGCGGCGGCGGCGAAGGTCGGGAAGCTCTGCAGCGTCGCGGTCAGCGCGAGCCCTTCGACCGCGTTGTGCAGGCGGGACTTTCTGACGGTGGCGATGGCGGCCATGACACGTCTCCCTGATGACATGGGATGACGTTAGGCGCGATGGTGGAGAGGTGATGTGAGACGGGTCACGCGGCCCTTCCCCGCTGTTGTCCGCTGAAGGGGGCGTCCGCGATCCGAGGAACCTAACCGGCAAGCACCGGGAAATTGCGGGACTCTATTGCAAATCTCACAAATTGCGTTCAATGGTGCATTGCGAAAACGTGAATTGCGTTTTGGCCGAAATCCCGTAGTTTATTTGTATACGAACGAGCTGACCCCGGCACCTTACTGTGCATGGGGTTGTTTTCCCGTTTTTTGCAAGCCAGCTTCAGGACAGCCCAAATGACAGAGCACAGCCTCTGGCGTTTCTCGCGCGCGTTGCATGGCGCGATCAACGACCGGCAGTTCAGGGATATCGAGGCCCTGATCGACGAGGACGTCGAGTGGGCCCTGTACGGCCCGATCGACATGTTTCCGTTCCTTGGCGCGCGCCAGGGCAAGGACGCCGTGCTCGACGTCATCCGCCAGCTCGCCGACAATTTCCACGTTCGCCGCTTCGACCGCGAGAGCATCATGCTCGGCGTTGATTCAGCCGCCTCGATGCTGCGCTATTCGCTGACGGCGCTCGATTCCAACAAGCCGATCTCGCTGCGCGTGGCGCAGTTCGCCCAGTTCAGGGCGGGAAAGCTCACCAGCATGCGGGTGCTGATCGACACGTTCGACCTGGTCGAGCAGGCACTCGGCCGCGCCATTCATCTGCCGAAGATGAGCCGCGCCGGCTGAGGGGGGACGCCAACGGGTCCCGCTGCTCGGGACCGATGACGACGCTCACATGACGCCCTGGCTTCCAGCCCCGCCGGATGCGGTCGTGTCACAGCTCGTCGTCGGGCGCGCGCCTTTCGCGCGGCCCGTTGGTTCGTTATTCGAGGCGAGCCGCCACAATTTCGTGACGATGGATCAGCATCTGTCGCGCGGAATGGCGCACGGCCGAAGGCCGATATATATTGTTGGAAAGCGTGCGCTGGGGTTCGCGGGCAGGACGATGGAATTCTCGACAGGGTTTGGCCGGACCAGGCTGCCGTTGCTGGCGACCGCATTCATTCTGGGCTCCGTGCTGACGGTCTCGGCACAGATCATTCCATCCGCGACGATCGCGCCTGACGATGAGGCCGAGACCGAGGCGGCGCAGGCCCCCGACGTCAATGACCCCGACGTGCTCAAAGGCATCGACGTCGACAAGCTCGACTGGAGCCAGCTCGCAGTCGATGCCGGCACCGGCATTGACCCCATGGCCGCCAAGAAGCGCGCCCAGACCGCGGCCAAGGACGGCCCGGCCTGGTCCTCGAATCCAAATGCAAACGGCTCCTCGGCGGTGACGGTGAAGCAATCGGTGTTTTCGTTCTGGGACACGCGGATCGGCGCCGACATGACGGTGACGAGCGAGCCGCGGACGATGTCCGAGCTGCTGGCGCAGAAGGCCACCAACGGCGGCAGCCTACCGCAATCCTCCGGCAGCGCCTGGGCGGCGGCGACGGCGCCGGGCGCGGGCTCGATCTGGGACAAGACCGCGGTGGAAGCCCGGGTCGATCCCGGCACCGAACACAGCAAGATCGGGGCCTCGTTGACCAAGTCGGTGCCGCTGTCGGGCGACACCTCGCTGACGCTCCAGAACGGCTACAGCGTCGACCAGCAGGGCACGACCGCCGTCCCCGGCATCGGCGGCCACGTCACTCGAAATTACGAGACCGATCAGACCGCCAAGATCACCCTCACCGACATCGGCACCAGCATTACCGCCGGCCAGACGCTGTCGACCACCGACGACAAATGGCTGCGCAAATTCGGCGCCGAGCAAAAGCTGTTCGACAACGTCACCGTCTCCGGCTCGGTCGGCGAGACCTCGCAAGGCGCGATCAACAAGAGCCTGACAGCCGGTTTCAAGAAGAGCTGGTAGGGCGAGCCGCCACTTTCTCCCCTCATCCTGAGGGCGCTCCGAAGGAGCGCGTCTCGAAGGATCGAGGCCTCGCTGCTACAGCGGGGCCTGCATGGTTCGAGACGCGCGCGAAGGGCGCGCTCCTCACCATGAGGGGATGGCTTGCCGTCGCGGTTCCCTATTCACATTCTCCTAACCATACGCCACGGCAAAACCCCCGAATGGTCCGCCCTTGCCGCATCTCGGCCAATTTGCGGTCAAAATCGGACGCCCTAGTCGCCAAAATAGACGTCGTCGTGCGGGGGACACTCGCGCCGCGCTCAACGCGAACAGGGGAATAACGATGAACGCCATGCGTCCGGAAAAGACCGAAACCACCGAGACCGAGACGGTCGACACCAACCTCGCCGCCGTGACCGAGGTCGAGGCCGGCATCCGCGATTTCGTCCGCAACGACATCGCCTATCTGCGCCGTCCGGCATCGACGGCCCCCGACGCGCCGCCGCTCGACCCGAGCGCCGAGGCCACCGTCAACAACGTCAACTCGCTGATCCAGCGCGTCGCCGGCACCTCGCTGGCCGAGATCGAGAACTTGATCTCCGAGCTCGAGAGCCTGCGCGACCTGCTCCATGCCGAAGGCCAGCGCGTCCAGCGCGAGATCTCCGGCTACGCCCAGCTCAGCCAGGCCGCGATGAAGTCGACCCGCATGATCGCCGACAACGTCGCGCAGTGGAAGCGCGCCGCCGACGGCCTGCGCAACAGCTGATCGCGAAGCACCGCATCACCGGCCGCCGCGTTCCCGGAAGGGAGCGCGCCCGTTTTGATTCATGGGGCATGTGATAGGTGCGCACACGCTCCGACATGATAGGTGTCGTCGCCCGCGCAGGCGGGCGATCCAGTACTCCGAGACAGTGCCAGGATACGGAGGGGCGGCGGCGGACCGGATGCCCCCTTCGCGGGGCACGACTGCGGAGGATGTGGCAGCACGGGGCGTGACAGCGAAGGGTGATTTGAACCCTCCACCCCTCCCCGGCGACCAATGCCCAGCGCCTGTGGCCTTCTTGCGGCCGCGCGGGGGGACATGTCATGGAAAGCATTCGGCCCGATAACACGGACCCTATATCGCTGCGGCCCGCGCCGAATCAGCTCGGCACGATCATGCTGCGCTTTGTCGGATTGCTGGTGGTTGCGGTCGCGGTGCTGGCGTTCGTCTACAGCCGCTGACGCGCGGCCGGAGGCGGCCCCGACAATTGACGAACTCTTACCGAGCGGCTTCCACGGTCGAGGCTTCCAGGGTGTAGGCGCCATCGGCATAGCCCTTCACCACCATGCCGGCGACCAGCATCACGGCCAGCGTCGCGGTCGCGAAGATGAATCCGACAAACTTGAGTGCGCCGCGATCTGCCATGGTCCTCGTCCCCTGTCCTCTGCCCATTCGTTTCAAATAGACAGCTACAGGTTCATAATTAGTTAGCACCTCACTGGTTCCGCCAAACTGCTTCGCGGTAACCATATCGCGCAGGCTTATGACAGCCACGCCGAATCGCGTCCATAGCGCGCGGGCAACACTCGCGCACTCAATTGGACCGTTCATCCTGGAACAGATCTAACCACCGTTCGTGCGCATCGGCACAAAGGCTGAGGCGGTGATGGAATAGACCTCCTCGCCGCGCTGGTTGGTGCCGGTGGTGCGAGCCGTCAGAATGCCCCAGCCGGGACGCGAGGCGGAGGTGCGCTTGTCGATGACGACGTTGACGTAAGCGACCGTGTCGCCGGCAAGCACCGGCCTGATCCAGCGCAGATCGCGAAAGCCCGGCGACGGACCCCACACCGCAACTTCCTCGCCGCGCGAGGCGGCTTCCCGCGCCAAGCGCTGGCCGTCGGCGACAAGCAGGCTCATGCAGGCCGAGCCGACATGCCAACCGGAGGCGGCGAGCCCGCCGAACAGCGAGTTCTTGCCTTCCTCCTCGTCGAGGTGGAAGCGCTGCGGGTCGAACTTGGCGGCGAAGCTCTTGATGGACTCCGCTGTGAACGTATAGGTGCCGATCTCGCGGCGCTGGCCGATCTCGATATCCTCAAAGAACCGCATCAGGCCGTCCCCTCGCGCCGCTTGATCAGGATCGGCGAGGTCATCTCGGCGAGCGCCTGCCCCGCCGCGTTGCGCACGGTGCATTTGAACTTGACGATGCCGAGCTCCGGGCGACTTTTCGAAGTGCGCGCCTCCACGACGTCGACCTCGAGCATGAGGTCGTCGCCGGGCCGGAGCGGAGACAACCAGCGCACCTCGTCGACGCCGGGCGAGCCGAGCGAAGCCGCGCGCGTAATAAAACCATCGGCCATCATCCGCATCATCAGCGAACAGAGGTGCCACCCCGAACCGGACAGGCCGCGCAGCATGCTTCTAGCCGCCGCCTCCTCATCGAGGTGCATCGGCTGCGGGTCGAACTCGGCAGCAAAGGCCAAAATCTCGTCGCGAGTGACATGGCGCGGGCCGAACGTTCCGAACCGCCCGGGCGGGAAATCTTCGAAGGTCAGGGTCATCTTGGGATTGGTTCGCGGAAATGACAGATTGTGGCCGCACTTTGTGGCAATCTCAACCCGCGGGCCCGCATGGCTCGTGCTACATTCGATGCAGCGGGGTTGGTCTTGAGTCGGATCAGCCGAAAGTCAGGATCATTTAGCAAAGCCGGATCTGGCAAAAGCCGCTTTGCCCTGGGGAGAACGATGTTTTCATTCAGCGACCTGTTTCAGTGGGACCGCTTCATCACACCGACGATCATCAAGACCTTCTACTGGCTGGTAATCGCGCTGATCTGCCTGTTCGGCCTCTCCGGCGTCTTCTCCGGCTTGGCTGCGATGGCGATCAGTCCGTTCGGCGGCTTCCTTGTGCTGCTGTCGTCGATCGCGAGCGTCGTCGTCGGCGTGGTGTTCTCGCGCATCCTCGCCGAGCTGATCCTGATTGTCTTCCGCATCAACGAGCATCTCGGCGCGATCAGGGACCAGGGCGGCGGGGTGCGGTGAGGCGTGCGCAGCTGCCGTAGGGTGGGCAAAGCGAAGCGTGCCCATCACTTCCATCGCGATCTTGGATAGATGGTGGGCACGGAGCGTCGCGCCTTTGCCCGCCCTACGAGACCGTCGAAGCCTTACGTGTTAAACCTGAAATGCATCACGTCGCCGTCGGCGACGACGTATTCCTTGCCTTCGAGCCGAAGCTTGCCGGCATCGCGGGCGCCGGCTTCGCCGCCGAGGACGACGTAATCCTCATACGCGATGGTTTCGGCGCGAATGAAACCCTTTTCGAAATCGGTGTGGATCACGCCGGCCGCCGCCGGCGCCTTGGTGCCGCGATGGATGGTCCAGGCGCGCGCTTCCTTCGGCCCCACGGTGAAATAGGTGATGAGGTCGAGAAGCCGGTAGCCGGCGCGGATCAGACGGTCGAGACCGGCTTCTTCGAGACCCAATGTCTCCAGGAAGTCGGCGCGTTCGTCCCGCGAGATGGTCGCGATCTCCGACTCGATCTTGGCGGAAATGACGACGGCGACGGCGCCCTCCTCGGCGGCCTGCTCCTCGACTGCCTTGGAGAACGAATTGCCCGTTGCGGCCGAGCCTTCCTCGACGTTGCAAACGTAGAGCACAGGCTTTGATGAGAGCAGCCCCAGCATGGAGAAGGCGCGCTCCTCCTCGGCCTTGCGCTCGACGAGGCGGGCGGGCTTGCCGTCACGGAGCAGCACCAGGGTGCGGTTGACGAGGTCGAGCTGCTCCTTGGCGTCCTTGTCGTTGCCCTTGGCTTTCTTGGAGAGGTTGTCGACACGCTTCTCAAGGCTGTCGAGGTCGGCGAGCATCAGCTCGGTCTCGATGGTCTCGATGTCGGCGAGCGGGGCGATCTTGCCCTCGACGTGGGTGATGTCGGAATCCTCAAAGCAGCGCACCACATGCGCGATGGCGTCGACCTCGCGTATGTTGGCGAGGAACTGGTTGCCAAGGCCCTCGCCCTTGGACGCGCCGCGCACGAGGCCCGCGATGTCGACGAAGGTCAGCCGGGTCGGAATGATCTGACCCGATTTGGCGATGGCGGCGAGCTTCTCAAGCCGCGGATCGGGCACGGCAACCTCGCCGACATTCGGCTCGATGGTGCAGAACGGATAGTTCGCAGCCTGCGCCGCGGCCGTCTCGGTCAGCGCATTGAACAAGGTCGACTTGCCGACATTCGGCAATCCGACGATCCCGCATTTGAATCCCACGAGCGTTATTCCTTGCCGTTGTCGTCCTTGATCAAAAATCCCTTTGCCTGCATAGCAAGGTGCACCCTGTTGGCGAAGGTCGCGTCGGTGCCCTTGGCAAGCAGCGGGGCGTGCTCGGCGACCGCTTCGCAGAGCGTCGCCACCCATTCGTTGTCGGTCTTGGCGAAGTCCGACAGCACGTAGCCGTGGACCAGCTCCTTGACGCCGGGATGTCCGATGCCGAGCCGCACCCTGCGATAATCGTTGCCGATATGGGCCGAGATCGAACGCAGGCCATTGTGCCCGGCAATGCCGCCGCCGATCTTGACCCGCACCTTGCCCGGCGGCAGTTCGAGCTCGTCATGGAACACGGTGACGTCGCCCAGCGCGATCTTGAAGAAGCCTGCCGCCTCCTGCACGCTGCGGCCGGAATCGTTCATGTAGGTCGTGGGCTTGAGCAGGATCACGCGCTCTGGTCCGAGCGTGCCTTCCGAGGTCTCGCCCTGAAAGCGGCGGCGCCATGGCGCAAAGCCATGACGCCGCGCGATCTCGTCCACGGCCATGAAGCCGATATTGTGCCGGTTACGTGCGTATCTCGCGCCGGGATTGCCGAGCCCAACAAAGAGTCGCATGACGCGGCGCGCCCCTCGCTCGGCGCGCGATCCTGGGGACCGCGCGCCAGCTTTGAGAGATTACTTCTTCTTGTCGCCGCCGGCCGGAGCCTTGGCAGCCGCCGCCGGAGCAGCAGCACTCGCTGCCGGAGCAGCCGCCGCCGGAGCAGCAGCACCCGCGGCCGGAGCCGCACCACCCGCCGCAGCCGCAGCTGCCGCCTTCTGCTCTTCGGCGTAGCCCGACGGCGGGACGATGGTGACGAGGGTCGCATCCTCGCGGGTCAGCGCCTTCACGCCGGCCGGCAGCTTGACGTCGGACAGATGCAGCGAGTGACCGATTTCAAGCGAACCGACGTCAGCCTCGATGTATTGCGGGATGCTCTCGACACCGCATTCGAGCTCGATCGCATGCGCGACGATGTTGACGGTGCCGCCGCGCTTCACGCCGGGCGAGCCTTCCGCCTTCACCACGTGCAGCGGAACGCTGATGCGGATGGTGGCGCCTTCGCCCAGCCGCATGAAATCGACATGGATCGGGAAGTCCTTGACCGGGTCGAGGTGATAGTCGCGCGGAATCACGCGGTGCTTCTTGCCCTCGAGGTCGATGTCGACCAGCGTGGTCAGGAACCGGCCCGCGAGGATGCGCTGACGCAATTCGCGATCTTCAATCGAGATCGTCACCGGGGGCTGGTTGTTGCCGTAGATCACTCCGGGCACTCTGCCGGCGCGACGCTCAGCCCGGGCGGCCCCCTTGCCGCTCTTCGGACGTGCGGTCGCCTTCAATTCCTTGACGGTCGTCGCCATCTCGTTAAGTCCTTGTTTTTGCAAAAGTTAATGGGCCGCAGCGCGGCCCATGGCAGCATCCGCAGCAAGCCTCCAGGGGTGCGGGGGCTGCGGACGTGGCGGGCTTTTACCCGGAAGCTGGGGAAATGGCAAGGAGAATGGGGTGCCATCCTCCCCTGGAGGAGGAGGGTCGGCGCGTAGCGCCGGGGTGGGGTGACAGTCTCGCCATTGAGGCGGTGCCCATGGGGAGAGATGACCCCACCCCGCCGCGTTCCGCTTCGCTGCATGCGCTGCGCCCCTCCCCCTCCAGGGGCGGGTAAGAGCGCGTGCCTTACGTCGGCGTTCCGCCGAACTTGGCCTCCAGCGCCGCGATCCTAGCCTTCAGCGCCTCGTTCTCCTCGCGGGCGAGGCGGGCCATGTCCTTGACCGCCTCGAACTCCTCGCGCTTGACCAGATCCATGTCGCGCAGGAATTTTTCCGCCTGGGTGCGCATCACCGTGTCGAACTCGCGCTTGACGCCCTGGGCGGCACCGGCAGCGTCATTCATCAGGCGGCCGATCTCGTCGAAAAACCGGTTGCTGGTCTGGGTCATGGCTGCCTCCGATGAACTTTGCGCGAACTCTGCGAAACACAATGGCAATCCGATGGGGCCGGTTCAAGGGCCGAGCGGGGGCATCCTTGTCATGCCCCGGTTTCCTTGCAATCGTATTCAACGTCCCTGCATAACAAGAATCACTGGGCGTCTGCTGGCGCTCGATCGCCGCAATCTCGTTCAGCCATAGAAGGCGCGATGCCCTTTCTGCTCATCGACTTTCCCGCCTTCAAGCCGATCGCCCTCGAGATCGGTCCGTTCGCGATCCGCTGGTATGCGCTGGCCTATATCTGCGGCATCGTGTTCGGCTGGCTTTATGCGAGATCGCTCCTCAAGAACCAGCGTCTGTGGGGCGGACCCGCACCGATCTCGCTGCTCCAGATCGACGATTTCATCCTCTGGGTCACGCTCGGCATCATCCTGGGCGGCCGCACCGGCTACGTGCTGTTCTACAATCTGCCGTTCTTCATCGACCATCCCGCCGCGACTTTCAAATTGTGGGAGGGCGGCATGTCCTTCCATGGCGGCTTCCTCGGCTGCGTCGTCGCGGTAATGTTGTTTGCTCATCGCAACGGCATCTCGATCCTGTCGCTCGGCGACATCACCACCGCGGTCGCCCCGGTCGGGCTGCTGCTCGGACGCATCGCCAATTTCATCAATGGCGAATTGTGGGGCCGCGCTACCGATGCGAGCCTGCCTTGGGCGATGATCTTCCCGAACGATCCCACACAGCTGCCGCGCCATCCGAGCCAGCTCTATGAGGCCGGCATGGAAGGCATCCTGTTGTTCGCGTTGCTCGCGATCATGATCCGCTTCGGTGCCCTGAAGCGGCCCGGCATGATCCTCGGCGCCTTCATCCTGATCTATGGTCTGACCCGGATCGCCGGCGAACATTTTCGCGAGCCGGACGCCCAGCTCGGCTTCCTGTGGGGCGGGTTAACCATGGGCATGCTGTTGTCGATCCCGATGCTTATCGTCGGCACCATACTTATTGTATGGGCAGTCAGGCGCGGCGCGCCGAAGCCCATCGAGGCCATTCGTTAATTCATTCCGAGAACATAGATCGTGACCGACTCGCCGCTACTCAACGAGATCAAGGCGCTGATCAAGTCCTCAGGCCCGATGCCGGTCTGGCGCTACATGGAATTGTGCCTGATGCACCCGCGCTACGGCTATTACGTCTCGCGCGATCCGCTCGGGCGTGAGGGCGATTTCACCACCGCGCCCGAGGTCAGCCAGATGTTCGGCGAGCTCTTGGGACTGTGGGCCGCCTCGGTGTGGAAGCAGATGGGCTCGCCGCAATTTTTGCGGCTGATCGAGCTCGGCCCCGGCCGCGGCACCATGATGGCGGACGCGCTGCGCGCATTGCGCGTGCTGCCGCCGCTCTACCAGGCACTCCACATCCACATGGTCGAGGTCAATCCGGTGTTGCGCGAGCGGCAGAGTGCGACGCTGGCGAACGTGCGCAACATCGCCTGGCACGACAGCATCGACGAGGTGCCGGAAGGTCCCAGTATCATCCTCGCCAACGAATATTTCGACGTGCTGCCGATCCATCAGATGGTCCGCTACGAGAACGGCTGGCACGAGCGCGTGATCGAGATCGATCCCAACGGAAAACTTCAGTTCGGTGCCGCGCCCGAGCCGACGCCGCGCTTCGACGTGCTGCTGCCGCCCTTGGTGCGCGCCGCGCCGGTCGGTGCCGTGTTCGAATGGCGGCCCGACAGCGAGATCATGAAGCTCGCCACGCGCGTGCGCGACCAGGACGGCGCGGTGCTGATCATCGACTACGGCCATTTGCGCAGCGATGCCGGCGATACGTTTCAGGCGATCGCGCGCCACAGCTTCACCGATCCCCTGAAGGCCCCGGGCCAAGCCGACGTCACCGCCCATGTCGACTTCCAGGCGCTGGCGCGTGCGGCCGAGGATGTCGGGGCCCGCGTGCACGGGCCGGTGACGCAGGGCGACTTCCTCAAGCGCATCGGCATTGAGACCCGCGCGGCGGCGCTGATGCAGAAGGCTACGCCCGAAGTCGCAACCGACATTTCGGTGGCGCTCAAGCGCCTGACCGATACGGGGCGCGGCGGCATGGGCTCGATGTTCAAGGTGCTCGGCATCTCCGAGCCAGGTTTGACCGGTCTTGCCGGTCTCAGCGATCTCGAACGCGCCGGAGAAGCCTCATGACGCTTGCCTCGTCGCTGCTGTCGGCCGTGCCCGGCCTGCGTCATGCCTTCTTCACCCGCGAGGGCGGCGTCTCCAGCGGCATCTATTCCGCGCTGAACGGCGGGCTCGGCTCCAACGACGATCAGGCCCACGTCGCCGAAAACCGCCGTCGCATGGCCGAGCATGTCGGCGTCGCACCGGAGCGTTTTCTCAGCCTGCACCAGATCCATTCGCCCGACGTGCTCGTCGTAGATCGCGCGTGGCCGAACGGGCCGCGGCCGAAGGGCGATGCGCTTGTCACCAGGACACCCGGGATTGCGCTCGGCATCTCCACCGCCGATTGCGGGCCGGTGCTATTCGTCGACCCCAATGCGCGCGTGATCGGCGGTGCGCATGCCGGCTGGAAGGGCGCGCTATCAGGCGTGCTGGAAGCAACGATCTCGGCGATGGAGAAACTCGGCGCCACGCGCGACGGCATCATCGCGGCGATCGGCCCCTTGATCCGGCAGGAGAGCTACGAAGTCGGCAACGAGTTCGTGGCGCGTTTCATCGAGGCGGATGCGGACAACGCGATGTTCTTCATCCCGTCGGTACGCGAGAGCCACGCGATGTTCGATCTCGCCGGCTTCATCCGGACGCGGCTGGAAGCCTCCGGCATCCTGATGGTCGACGATCTCGGTCTCGACACCTATGCCGATGAGCGCTTCTTCAGCTATCGCCGCTCGGTGCATCGCAAGGAGCCGGACTACGGTCGCCACATTCATGCCATCGCGCTCGAAGCGTGAACACAAGAGCAACACGCTGTTGTCCCGGGATGACGGTGCTGTTTGTGGCTAGCCTGCCCTAGACCTTAATCGATTTTAACGATATCGCTGCCCTCCATAATGAGGGAAGCGTCATCTTTTCCGCGTCGCGCGGGCGCGCGCGTGCTGGCGGTCATGCTGCTGGCGGCTGCGACCATGCTTGCCGGCTGCGCCGGCGGCAACGCGCCGAGCAATTCCTATGCGATGGCGCCGAACGGTGGCTCGGGCGCAACGGTCGCCTTCGAATCGATCGACGGGCCGCCGCCGCAGGTGTTCGACCGCATGGTCGGTGTGCTCGACAGCGAATCCAAGCTGCGCAGTCTGTCCGTCGTCTCCCGCGAGGGCACGGCGGCCTATCGCGTGCGCAGCTACCTCTCGGCTCAAATCGTGCGCGGCAAGACCATGATTGCATGGGTCTGGGACGTCTACGACGCCAACCAGCAGCGGGCGCTGCGCCTCTCCGGCGAGGAACCCACGTCCGCCAAGGGCGGCCGCGACCCTTGGGGCGCTGCCGACGACCTGGTGCTGCGAAAGATCGCCCAGGCCGGATTCAGCGGACTTTCCAACATGATCAACGGAACGCCGGATGCCTCAGGCGTAGCTCCAGGCCTGCGGGGACCGGCCGTGGCGACCATCATTCCGGTCGCGCCCGCGCCGGACATGCCGGCCACGGCGCTCGGCTACGCCGAGCCATAACCCCCGCTAAACCACGGGCCCAAGTTACGGCCAAACCGTTGGCCCGACTCAGGATTTTCGAAGGGAAAACGTAGCGTCCCGGGTTGCCATTCGAGCCCCCGGCCTGATATTTCCTCGCCCGTCGTAACCGTGCTTCCAATGGGTATTCGTAGGATGTTGAAGGTCGTATCCAGCAAAGCGCGGGAGGAAGCGTCCATGTCGGCCAAAAACGGCTCCATCAAGCTCGTCGCCGGCAACTCCAATCCGGCTCTGGCGCAGGCCATTGCGCAGGGCCTCGACCTGCCGCTGACCAAGGCGGTGGTGCGGCGCTTCGCCGACATGGAGATCTTCGTCGAGATCCAGGAGAACGTCCGCGGCTCGGATGCCTTCGTCATCCAGTCGACCTCGTTCCCAGCGAACGACCATCTGATGGAGCTCCTGATCATCACCGACGCGCTGCGCCGCTCCTCGGCGCGCCGCATCACCGCGGTGCTGCCCTATTTCGGCTACGCCCGGCAGGACCGCAAATCGGGTTCGCGCACGCCGATCTCGGCCAAGCTCGTGGCCAATCTGATCACGCAGGCGGGCGTCGACCGCGTCATGACGCTCGACCTGCATGCCGGCCAGATTCAGGGCTTCTTCGACATCCCGACAGACAACCTTTACGCGGCGCCGCTGATGGTGCGCGACATCAAGGAGAAGTTCGATCTCTCCAAGGTGATGGTGATCTCGCCCGACGTCGGCGGCGTGGCCCGCGCGCGCGGCCTCGCCAAGCGCATCAACACCCCGCTCGCGATCGTCGACAAGCGCCGCGAGCGTCCGGGCGAGTCCGAGGTCATGAACGTGATCGGCGACGTCGCCGGCTACACCTGTATCTTGGTCGACGACATCGTCGATTCCGGCGGCACCCTAGTGAACGCGGCCGACGCGCTGATCGCCAAGGGCGCCAAGGACGTCTACGCCTACATCACCCACGGCGTGCTCTCCGGCGGCGCGGCCGCCCGCATCTCCGGCTCCAGGCTGAAGGAGCTGGTGATCACCGACTCGATCCTGCCGACCGAGGCGGTGACCAAGGCGCCGAACATCCGCACGCTGCCGATCGCCAGCCTGATCTCCGACGCGATCGCGCGCACGGCCGCCGAAGAGTCGGTGTCGAGCCTGTTCGACTGATTTCTTTATTGTCATTCCGAGGCGGCGCGTCAGCGCCGAACCCGGAATCTCGAGATTCTTAGGTGCGCAACTGCGCACCGTAGTTCTCGCTACGCGAGCCCCCGGAATGACTTCAGTCTCGTAGGGTGGGCAAAGGCGCAAAGCGCCGTGCCCACCTTTCTCTTTCGATGAAGCTGGTGGGCACGCTTGCGCTTCGCCCACCCTACGGCAGTCTGCCTACCCCACGATCCCCGCCGCGACCTGGCCGCGCAGACGTTCCAGGCCGAGCAATGTCTCCGCACAGGCGGCCGCGACCTCCGTGCCCTTGATCGCAAAATGCTTGCGGAAGAAGTCGTAGTGCACCTCGGTCTCGTGGAATTGCTGCGGCGTCAGCACGGCCGAGAACACCGGCACCTCGGTGCGGAGCTGCACGTCCATTAGCGCCTTGATCACGGTGTCGGCGACGAATTCATGGCGGTAGATGCCGCCATCGACGACGAGACCGGCCGCAACGATCGCGGTGTAGCGGCGCGTCTTGGCGAGGACCTGCGCATGCAGCGGGATCTCGAACGAGCCGGGCACTTCGAACACGTCGACATGGGTGAGGAGCCGCGCTTCTGCCTCCTTCAGGAAGGCGAGGCGGGCCTCCTCGACCACGTCGCGGTGCCAGCAGGCCTGCACGAAGGCCACCCGCTGCGGCTTTGCGAAGCGCGGGTGTTCGGGCGCCGGATCCTGCGGAACCGGCGGTCGGGCGACTTCAGTTTCGGCTTTGGAGGTTTGGATTTGGGGATCTTGCAACATCTGATTCATGGCTTTCCTCGGTTTAAGGACCAGAATCAGGGCACACGGAACGACAAACAGCCGCATCTTGCGATGCGTCTGCCACCGACCGTTCTCTTTCATCCGGACTTTGACCGTCGGCTTCGGAGTTGCACCGAATCTGCTGACCCTTCCCTTCGGCAAAATCAAGAACCTCGGGGAAGGCGCTCGCGGGCTTGGGCCTTTCGGCCCTTACCGCCGGTGGGGACTTTCACCCCGCCCTGAGAACATCGGCCGTTCGGGATGAACGGCCTGCCAGCAAATATGCCGCCGGCGAGCCGTTGCGGCAAGCGCGTTCCGCATGGGCAAAGCGCATGGTCCCATGCCGTCGCGGTGGGAGCGGCCCTCGCGGGACGGAATTAGCAATTGGCGCCGGCCGCCCGAATGCGATTCCGGTTTGTTCTCCCTCGTCCGGTTTTGCCTCTCCCCGTTAACAATTGTGGCGGAGATGAGCTGTGGACGAACGAGTCCTGGCTTGTGGACGGACTCGGGACGCGGTTGCGCAGATTCCGCAAATCACATCACTTGATCCGCGACAGGCCCGCGCTGATCCGAGGGGATCGCAAGAGCGACCCTAGGGATCGCCGTAGCGACGTTTAGGGAGCGCGCGCCGGGCCAACCGCGTGCGTATCAAAACAACAAGAAGGCAAGAGGTCGAGACGGCATGTCCCTGCTCGAAGGCACTATCGATTCCAAGAGCCATCCGCTCGCGGTGGTCGAGGATATCGCTGCCAGCAACAACTGGCCGTTCGAACGCTCCGGCGAAGACGAACTCACGATTGTCTCGAAGGGACAATGGACCGATTACCAGCTCTCCTTCACCTGGATGGGCGAGATAGAGGCGCTGCATCTGGCCTGCGCCTTCGACATGAAGATCCCGCTGCAGCGCCGGGGCGAGGTGCAGCGGCTCGTCGCCGCGGCCAACGAGCAATTGTGGGTCGGCCATTTCGACCTGTGGACCAACACCGGCATGATCATGCACCGCCAGGCGCTGGTGCTGCCGGGCGGCCTCACCGCCTCCACCGCGCAATGCGAAGCCATGCTCGCGGGCGCCATCCACGCCTGCGAGCGCTACTTCCCGGCGTTCCAGTTCGTGGTGTGGGCCGGCAAGACCACCGCGCAAGCCATGGACGCGGCGATGTTCGACACGGTGGGCGAGGCGTAAGGCGCCTCGCTCCCCAGCGCGGGAGGAGGGCATCGCCCATCCTTCGTCGTCCTGGACAAGCGATGACGGCGCGAAGCGCTATCGTCGCGCAGATCGAGGATCCATACCGCGAGGGCTCTCCGTATCTCGCGATGCTTGTTGCTCTGCCCTCCATCCACTAGAACCACTTGGGGTCATGGGTCCTGGCTTTGGCCTGGACGACGGATTTGGCAGCAGCGATGGCGAACAACACCCTCCAAAACATCACCGGCACCATCCTCCTCGCTGGCGCCGGCAAGATGGGCGGCGCGATGCTGAGCGGATGGCTGGCGGGCGGGCTCGATCCGCGCCGCGTTGCGGTGATCGACCCGCACCTCTCGCCCGAGATCACTGCGCTTGCCGCCAAGGGCGTTGCGCTCAATCCTGACATGAAAGCGGCGGGCACGGTCGAGACGCTGGTCGTCGCGGTGAAGCCGCAGATGTTCCGCGAGGCCGGCGCCAAGCTGAAACCATTCGTTTCGGACAAGACATCGGTGGTCTCGATCATGGCAGGCACCACGATCGCCTCGCTTGAAGAGGTCTGCGGCGGCGCCGTGGTGCGCGCGATGCCGAACACGCCGGCCGCGATCGGCCGCGGCATCACCGTCGCCGTCGCCGCACAACACGTCAGCTCGGCTCAGCGCGCGGTGGCCGATGCGCTGCTGCGCGCCACCGGCTCGGTGGAATGGGTCGAGGATGAAGGCCTCATGGACGCGGTCACCGCCGTCTCCGGCTCAGGGCCCGCCTATGTCTTCCTGCTCGCCGAAGAGCTCGCGCGCGCCGGTGTGGAAGCGGGATTGCCCGAGGCGCTGGCGACCAGGCTTGCGCGTGAGACCGTCGCCGGCTCCGGCGAGCTGCTGCACCAGTCCGAGCTTGCTTCAAGCACGCTGCGCCAGAATGTCACCTCTCCCGGTGGCACCACCGCTGCCGCCCTCGACGTGCTGATGGGCGAGCCCGGACTGCGCGAGTTGATGATCCGCGCAATTGCGGCCGCGACGAAGCGGTCGAAGGAATTGGCGAAGTAGCTAACGGACTCGCAGCTACGCTCCTAGTCGCTTGTTGAACATCTCGACATTGACGAGACCGCGCGCGTGGCGGCCCTCGCCGAGTTTGCGGGTGCTCTCGAACGCCTCGACCTCGAACCGGATGACGCGGCGCTCGACCGTGACGACTTTCGCTGTGGTCCGCACCGTCGCCCCGACGCGAGCTGCCGCGAGATGGCGGATGTCGACCTCGGTGCCGACGGTGACCCACCCGGGCTGAAGCGCGGAGCGGATCGCATCGCTTGCGGTCATCTCCATCTCGAGGATCATCATCGGCGTCGCATAAACAAACGGCATGCCGGGCACGAAATGCCCGACCGTGCGCTCCACCGGCACCACCAGCGTGCGCTCTGCGCTCATGCCGATCGTGATGAAGTCGCGTGCGTCCATATTCTTTCTCGTCATTCCAGGCGCAAAGCGCGAACGCGGAAGCCAGAGATTACGCCCTGACGGGCTGCCCCGGAATGATGCTAACGCGTCACTTCTTCGCAGCCGCCGCGCGCTCAACAAAGGTCTTGCCGCCCTTCATCTTGTGGCGCAGCGGGGCCTCGTTGATCTGGATAACGACGGCATCGGCGTCGACGCCGAGATTCTTCACGAGCGCCTGGGTGATGTCGCGCATCATGCCGGCCTTCTGCTCGTCGGTGCGGCCTTCGGCCATGCTGATTGTGATCTCAGGCATCGTCTTCTCCCTGCTCGTCGTTCATCATCTATTCGTCATTGCCGGGCTCGATCCGGCAATCCATCATTTGGAAGATGGATGCGCGGGTCAAGCCCGCGCATGACGAATGGAGCGAATGGCTAGCCCCAGCTCACGTCATGGCGCGCCAAGACCTCGCGCACCTTGGCGACGAGATCGGCCTCGCTGCACGAGAATTGCGCCGGGCGGCTCTCGCGCCATTCCTGGTTGGAGGCGATCGCAGCGGCGGCCTTGGCGCCCTCGATCAGATCCTTGATCTGAACCTCGCCGCGCGCCTTCTCGTCGGAGCCCTGGATGACGACGCAGGGCGCGTTGCGGCGATCGGCATATTTGAGCTGATTGCCCATGTTCTTGGGATTGCCGAGATAGAGCTCGGCGCGGATGCCGGCGGTGCGCAAGGAAGCGACCATCTTCTGATAGTCGGCGACGCGGTCGCGGTCGAACACGGTGACGACGACGGGCCCGAATTCCGGCCGCGTGTCGAGCTTGCCGAGCAGCGTCAGTGCGGCCTGCAAGCGAGACACGCCGATGGAGAAGCCAGTCGCCGGCACCGGCTCGCCGCGGAAGCGCGAGACGAGGCCGTCATAACGCCCGCCACCCCCGACCGAGCCGAAGCGCACCGGGCGACCCTTCTCGTCCTTGGTGTCGAGCAGGAGTTCGACCTCGTAGACAGGGCCGGTGTAATATTCGAGGCCGCGCACGACGGAGGGATCGATGCGAATGCGGTCCGCGCCGTAACCCGAGGCCATGACCAGCTTGGCAATTTCTTCCAGCTCGCTCACGCCGGCCTGACCGACTTCGCTCTTGGCGAGGTAGGTTTCTGCGGCGGGGATAGCTTCTTTCCAATCATCGCGCTGCTTGGTGATGGCGAGAACAACGTCAGCCTCCGCCGCACTCAGATTGGCGCCTTTCGTGAAGTCGCCCTTGCCCTCTTCGCCGCCGTCCCATCGTCCGGGACCGAGCAATTTACGCACTTCGTCGGCGGAAAACTTGTCGAGCTTGTCGATCGCGCGGAGCACGGTCAGCCTGCGTGCCGCGTTGTCGTCGCCGCCGAGCCCGATGGCTTCCAGAACACCGTCGAGCACTTTTCGATTGTTCACCTTCACGACGTAAGAGCCGCGCGCAATCCCGAGCGCCTCCATCGTATCAGCCGCCATCATGCAGATCTCCGCATCCGCCGCCGGCGTCGCCGAGCCGACCGTGTCGGCATCGAACTGCATGAACTGGCGGAAGCGTCCGGGACCGGGCTTTTCGTTGCGGAACACGTAACCGGCGCGGTAGCTGCGATAGGGCTTTGGCAGCGTGTCGAAGTTTTCAGCGACGTAGCGGGCGAGCGGCGCGGTCAGATCGTAACGCAGGCTGATCCATTGCTCGTCGTCGTCCTGGAACGAGAACACGCCCTCGTTCGGACGGTCCTGGTCGGGCAGGAATTTGCCGAGCGCATCGGTGAATTCCATGGCCGGCGTCTCCACCGGCTCGAAGCCATAGAGCTCGTAAACAGCGCGGATCTTCTCGACCATCTCGCGCGTCGCCCGGATCGCGGCGGGATCGCGATCCTCGAGCCCGCGCGGCAGGCGCGCCTTCAATTTCTGGGGTTTTTTGGGTTTCTCGGCCATGCGCGGCGTTTACCAGCCGACGCGCGGTGCGGCAACCGTTCTTGCCCTCTCCCCTTGTGGGAGAGGGTGGCTCGCGGCAGCGGCGAGACGGGTGAGGGGTTTCTCTCCGCGAACAAACCTCTCGCGCTTGAACTCGCGAAGACAACCCCTCAGCCGGCGCTTCGCGCCACCTTCTCCTACAAGGGGAGAAGGTAAAGGTAAAAGCCTCAAAACACTTTGCGGATCCAGTTGTGCGGATCGTTGGTGCGGCCGTACTGGATGTCGACGAGCTGCTTGCGCAGGCCCATGGCGACCGGGCCGGCCGCGCCGCCACTGATGTCGAAATCGCCGCTCACCGAGCGCACCTTGCCGATCGGCGAGATCACGGCGGCAGTGCCGCAGGCGAAGGCTTCTTTCAGCCTGCCGCTGGCGGCGTCCTTGCGCCACTGGTCGAGCGAGTAGGGCTCCTCGCGCACCGTCTTTCCGGCATCGCGGGCGAGCGTGATGATGGAGTCGCGTGTGATGCCCGGCAGGATGGTGCCGAGCGGCGGCGTTGACAGCGAGCCGTCGTCGAACACGAAGAACACATTCATGCCGCCGAGCTCCTCGATGTAACGGCGCTCGAGCGCATCGAGGAACACGACCTGATCGCAGCCATGCTGGATCGCTTCCGCCTGGGCGCGCAGGCTCGCGGCATAATTGCCGCCGCATTTGACGGCGCCGGTGCCGCCGATCGCGGCGCGCGTGTAGTTCTCGGACACCCAGATCGACACCGGTGCAGGGCCGCCCTTGAAATAAGAGCCGACCGGCGAGGCGATGACCGCGAAGATGTATTCGGATGACGGCTTGACGCCGAGGAAGGTCTCGCTCGCGATCATGAAGGGCCGTAGGTAAAGACTGCCCTCGCCGCCCGGCATCCAGGCGCGATCGATGCGCACGACCTGCTCGACCGCCTCGATGAAGACATCCTCGGGCAATTGCGCCATTGCCATGCGGTCGGCCGAGTCCTTGAATCGCCGCGCATTGGCGTCGGGGCGAAACAGGTTCACGCCGCCGTCGTCGCGCTTGTAGGCCTTGAGGCCCTCGAAAATTTCCTGAGCGTAATGGAGAACCGCGCCGGCCGGATCGAGCTGAAAGTTGGCGCGCGCCTCGATTTTGGCCTCGTACCAGCCGCCCTTGGCCTGATTGTAGCGGACGATCGCCATGTGATCGGTGAAAACTCGCCCGAACCCTGGGTCCACCAGCTTGGCGACGCGGTCCTTCTCAGGAGTCGGATTGGATGCGGGCTGGATGTCGAATGTCATGCTCATGTCCTTGGCTCCCGCTGCCGGTATCGGCGCTGTTCTGGCACCGGCCCGCCCCTGTTCGGGGCCGGCTGGCTTCATTAGGTGTTTGGCTGGACCGCCGCCAGCCTTGTTACGGCCGGTTTCCCGTGGCCAGCATGTCGCCGAGGACATGCTTTTGCGGAAGGCGGAAGTCCAGTATGTTTTGTCGAAATGCCGCTCGACAATCGCACGGTAGATCTGCTCCGGCCGTCGTCGCCTGTCCGGCTGTTTCCGCCGTCCCTGCTTCGACGCCGCCCGTCGCGATACGATCTAAAATTTCGTACGGGCCAATCGTTTTGTAACATTGAACCCAAGATACGTCAATATGCCTGACATAAATTTCGCGAGTCCGTCTCAAGACGCCGCCGAGCCTCGGCCGGCCGCAGGCGATGGAGGCAATTTGCGCTGGGATATCATCGAGCTGCTGTTCTTCGCTTATCGCGATTTCGTGGGCGATCCAGACCAGGAGCTGGAGGCCTTCGGCTTCGGCCGGGCCCATCACCGGGTCATGCACTTCGTCTATCGCTATCCCGGCCTCAAGGTCGCCGATCTCCTCGACGTCCTGCGCATCACAAAACAATCGCTCGGCCGCGTGCTCAAGCAGCTTCTCGACGAAGGCTATATCGTGCAGAAGACCGGCGACAATGACCGTCGCCAGCGCCTGCTCTATGCGACGCCGAAGGGCGAAGCGCTGGTGCAGAAGCTTGCCGGGCTGCAGACCACGCGGATCACCAAGGCGCTTGCCGAGATAGGTCCGCAGGATGCCGAGACCGTCAAGCGCTTCCTGCGCGCGATGATCGATCGCGACGATCCGGACAAGGTGCTCGAGACGATCTTCGCTTCCGTCAACCACGACGCCAAGGAGTGACCG
Source organism: Bradyrhizobium sp. 159 (assembly GCF_023073795.1). Classification (NCBI taxonomy): domain Bacteria; kingdom Pseudomonadati; phylum Pseudomonadota; class Alphaproteobacteria; order Hyphomicrobiales; family Nitrobacteraceae; genus Bradyrhizobium; species Bradyrhizobium sp. 159. The sequence continues at coordinate 155,578 of NZ_JADPKE010000005.1, forward strand.
TGCCGCTCGCTGCCACGCTCGCCCGCCCGCCGGTGCAACCCGCCGACGATGCCCCGCATCTGCTGCTGGTCGACGACGACCGCCGCATTCGCGATCTGCTGTCGCGCTTCCTCGCCAGCGAAGGCTATCGGGTCTCGACCGCCGCCAGTGCCAGCGATGCGCGCGCCAAGCTCATGGGCTTGCATTTCGATCTCTTGATCCTCGACGTCATGATGCCCGGCGAGACCGGCTTCGACCTCGCCCGTTTCATCCGCACCTCGTCCTCGGTGCCGATCGTGATGCTGACGGCGCGGCACGAGGCAGAAGCGCGCATCGAGGGCCTGCAGATCGGCGCCGACGACTATGTCGCAAAACCGTTCGAGCCGCGCGAGCTCGCGCTGCGCATCAACAACATCCTCAAGCGCGCCGCGCCGCCGCCGCAGGCGGCGACCGTGGAGAAGATCGCTTTCGGACCCTACGTCTACCATCTCGAACGCGGCGAGCTGCGCCAGGGCGATGAGGTCATTCACCTCACTGACCGTGAGCGCGAGATGCTGCGCATCCTCTCGGAGACGCCGGGCGAAACCGTGCCGCGCAGCGCGCTGACCGGCAACGGCAGCGTCAACGAGCGCGCCGTGGACGTTCAGATCAACCGCCTCAGGCGCAAGATCGAGACCGATCCCGCCAATCCGCTATTCCTCCAGGCGGTGCGCGGCATCGGCTACCGGCTGGTGGCCTTGCCTTAAAGCCCATAGAGCAGTGAAGCGCCACCGATGAGCACGATCGATACGGGCCTGACGCTTCTGAAGAGCGCCGCTGGCCGCGTCTCCGCCGCCAATGGCTGGATGGGCAACGCATTCAAGGGCTGGATGCCGACCGGCCTCTATGCGCGCGCGCTGCTGATCATGATCGTGCCGATGGTGATCCTGCAATCGGTCGTCGCCTTCGTGTTCATGGAAAGGCACTGGAACACGGTGACTCGGCGCCTGTCCGCCGCGGTGGTGCAGGACATCGCCGCGCTGATCGACGTCTACAAGGGCTATCCGCAGGACAAGGATCGCGACCAGATCCGCCGCATCGCCCAGCAGCGGCTCGGCCTCGTCGTCGATTTCCTGCCTGCCGGTGACATGCCGCCACCGGGACCAAAGCCGTTCTTCTCGCTGCTCGACCAGACCCTGTCGGTGCAGCTCGGCCGCCAGATCGGGCGTTCGTTCTGGATCGACACGGTCGGCCGCTCCAACCTCGTCGAGATCCGCATCCAGCTCGACGATGCCGTGATGCGCGTGTTCGCCCAGCGCAGCGCCGCCTACGCCTCCAACTCGGAAATCTTCCTTTTCTGGATGGTCGGCACGTCCTCGATCCTGCTGATCGTCGCGGTGCTGTTCCTGCGCAACCAGATCAAGCCGATCCTGCGGCTCGCCGATGCCGCCGAGAGCTTCGGCAAAGGCCGCGAGGCGCCGAATTTCCGCCCCAGAGGCGCGCGCGAGGTGCGGCGCGCCTCCGTCGCCTTCCTCGAGATGAAATCGCGCATCGAGCGCACGATGGAGCAGCGCACCGCAATGCTGGCCGGCGTCAGCCATGACCTGCGCACCATCCTGACCCGCTTCAAGCTCGAGCTGGCGCTGATCGGCGATAGTCCCGAGCTCGAGGGCATGCGCAAGGACGTCGACGAGATGTCGATGATGCTGGAGGATTACCTCGCCTTTGCCCGCGGCGATTCCGGCGAGCAATCGCAGCCGACCGATATGGCCCAGGCCCTGGAAGAGCTGCGCAGCGATGCCGAACGGCACGGCCACACCGCGACCGTGGCGTTCCACGGCCTGCCAGTGGTGACGGTGAAGCCGGCCTCGTTCAAGCGCTGCCTTGCCAACCTCGTCACCAACGCCGCACGCTACGGCAAGGCCATCGCCATCACCGGCCAGCGCGATCACCGCTATCTCACGGTCACGATCGACGACGACGGGCCGGGCATTCCCGCGCATTTGCGCGAAGAGGTGTTCAAGCCGTTCCTGCGGCTGGACAACGCCCGCAACCAGGACGAAGGCGGCACGGGCCTTGGCCTCGCGATCGCCCGCGACATCGCCCGCTCCCACGGCGGCGACATCACGCTCGGCGACAGCCCGATGGGAGGATTGAGGGCGAGCGTGAGGATACCCGTGTAACTGCTCTTGCCTCTCCCCGTTAGAACGGGGCGAGGGAGCCCACCGATTTTCCGGCTACGATCTCGCTACTTCGGCAGCAGTCCCTTCAGCTTATCCACGTCGCGCACGTTCATCTTGAAGCCGCCTGGCATCACGATGTCGCCGGGCTTCTGGTCCGGCTTGCAGGCCCCGAGCCATTTCGCTTCAAGCGTCATGGTGCTATCGCGCCCGGCCGTGCCGGCGACGCCGCCTTGCGCATGCGAGGAGGTCCTCACCGTGTAGGCCGAGTTGAAATCGCCTGATATCTCGGCATGCGAGGTCGTGCTGACGCCAGCGACGTTGCACTCGGAATCGCTGACATAGCCGGTCGCGGTCTTCTTGATCTCCTGCTTGGCGCAGATCTGCCTGGCCATCGGGGAGACGTTGTTGCTCATCTCCTTGTCGACGGTCTCGTCAGTGCAGTGCTGCATGGTCATCTCGGGCACGGGCGAGCCGGTCGTGACCAGCTTCATTTCCCAAAGGCCGGCCTTGCGCAGCGGCAGATCGTCGGCGCTGGCGCTGCCTGCGAACAACACGAGACAGGCGGCCGAGCCGAGCAAAGCGAGTTTGCGCGTCATCGGGGGGGCTCCCGGCTGAGAGATTGCGGCGTTACGACCGCGGTTCAGTACAGCGTGCGGATCGGCTGCTCGGCGGCGCCGTAGGGCACCCAGCGGCAGGAGAACGAGATGTAGCCGCCCTCGTAGGCCTGCACCGCGAGAAATTTGGCGACTTTGCCGTAGCGCGCGCAGTGATCGACCGCGACCTGCCGCGCATCGACCTGGGTCGCCATCGAATAGGCGATGATGCCGCCGGTGTCGTTGCCCTTGAACGGCGGCACTGGAAGAATATCGGCCCGCACCGACTGGCTCGCCATCATACCCGAGACAACCAGGCTGGCGAGAAGACCCGCGGCCGCAATGATTCGCATTCCCGTCACTCCAATTGGTTGGCGCCAGTTTACGGTGCCGGGATGGAAGTGGAAAGAACGGAAGCCATGCCGAGCGCGACGTTGTGGTCAACTCCTGGCGAAGTGTTGCCGCGCTGCACTTGACCCCGCCCAGCCTTCGCGGCACGGTCCCACCTTCGCAAGACCCAGCAGTCCGGATTGCCCATGCGCGCCCCCTCCCTGAAATCGCTCCGCTTTGCCGCCGTGCTCGGCCTCATGTTCGGGGCGCTATCGCTCGGTGAGGCCAGGGCCGCCAATCCGCTCGAGACGAATTTCTGGCTGAGCGGGCCGCGCTACGATGGCGCCGTCGCCGATTGCGACAAGGCGCTGCCGACGATCGCCACCCAGTTCTGGGAGAAGGAAAGCTCGTTCTGGAATTCCTCGTTGAAGATCACCGGCTTCTCCGCCGTTCGCGAGACCGCTTTCCGGCCCTGGCAGTCCGACAACATTCCGCGCCGGTATTGCACCGGCGACGCCATGCTCAATGACGGCAAGGTGCGCAAGGTGCATTTCTCGATTATCGAGGATGGCGGCTTCGCCGGCTACGGCAATGGCGTCGAATGGTGCGTCGTCGGAGTCGACCGCAACTGGGCCTACAATCCAGCCTGCCGCGCCGCCAAGCCCTGATTTGAAGAGTCCCGAGTCGGGCCGATCTGGCGACTGAGCGGCGGTGGCTGCATTTTGTTCTTGAAATGTTCTTATCGCCTGCTAGGCTTCATTGCACAGTCTAGTTGAGGGGCATCGCCATGTTTCATTCCAGATTGCATTCGTTTTCCCGCCTGGTGATCTCGCTGACCCTTCCCCTGATCCTTGCCGCAGGCCTGGCCTCGTTCGCCGGCGGCGCAAAGGCCCAGGACAAGCGGCAAAACGCGCCGGGCGAGTTCGATTTCTATGTGCTGTCGCTGTCATGGTCGCCCTCCTTCTGCGAGGAAGCGGCCGAGCGCAACGGCCGCTCACACATGCAGTGCAGCGGACGGCCCTACGCCTTCGTGGTGCACGGGCTGTGGCCGCAATATGAAAACGGCTTCCCCGAATATTGCCAGCGGCCGGCACCGCGGCTGAACCGCGGCATCGTCTCCTCGATGCTGGATTTGATGCCGGCGCCGGGCCTGATCTTCAACGAATGGGACAAGCACGGCACCTGCTCCGGGCTCGAGAGCCGCAGCTATTTCGAAACGATCCGCAAAGCGCGCGCCGCGATCAAGATCCCGGCCGAATATCTCGATCTGTCGCAGGCCAAGACCGTGGCGCCGGCGGAGGTCGAGGACGCCTTTATCAAGGCCAATCCCGGCCTCAGCAATGCCGCCATCTCGGTCACCTGTAACCGGACACGGCTGTCTGAGGTCCGCATCTGCCTCAGCAAGGATCTGCAATTCCGCGCCTGCGACGAGCTCGAGCGCCGCACCTGCCGCCGCGAGCAGGTGACGATGCCGCCGATCAGGGGTGGGTAGAGGGAGCCCTCGGATCGCCATTCCGGAGCGCGCGGCTTGTCCGCCGCAGCCCGAAGAGCGAAGGCGGAAGCGCGGGGCTGGAATCCATCTGTCCGCATTCTCAAAGAAATGGATTTCGGGTTCGGTGCTGGCGCACCGTCCCGAAATGACGGCCGTTACTTTCGCCTCGCGATGTCGTAACTCTCCGCCATGAACTACCGTCACGCCTTCCATGCCGGCAGCTTCGCCGACGTCATCAAGCACATCGTACTGGCGCGCATCCTCACTTATTTGCAGGACAAGCCGGCGGCGTTCCGCGTCATCGACACCCATGCCGGCGCCGGCCTCTACGACCTCGACAGCAACGAGGCGCGCCGTGGCGGCGAGTGGCTGACCGGCATTGCGCGGCTGATGCAGGCGCGGCTGTCGAACGAGACCGCGGCGCTGACCAAGCCGTATCTCGACATCGTCCGCGCCTTCAATCCGAAGGGCGAGCTCAAGGCCTATCCGGGCTCGCCACTGATCGCGCGCGGCCTGCTCAGGCCGCAGGACCGCCTCATCGCCTGCGAGCTCGAGCCGAAGGCGCGGAAAGCGCTGATCGACGTGCTGCGCCGCGACGAGCAGGCTCGCGTGGTCGATCTCGACGGCTGGATGGCACTGCCCGCCTTCGTGCCGCCGAAGGAGCGGCGCGGCCTCGTGCTGATCGACCCGCCGTTCGAGGCCAAGGATGAGTTCGAGCGGCTTGGCGAGGCCTTCTCGGCGGCGTTCGCGAAATGGCCGACCGGTATCTACGTCGTCTGGTATCCGGCTAAGAACCGGCGCGCCACCGACACGCTGGCGCAAACGGTGGCGCGGCTCGCAGCCGCAGCAAAGCCATCAGGAAAATGCCTGCGCCTCGAATTCAGTGTGGCGCCGCAGCTCGATGGCGCGGCCCTCACCTCCACGGGTCTTCTGATCGTCAACCCGCCCTACACGCTGCACGGCGAGCTCAAGACCATCCTGCCCGAGCTCGAAATGCCGCTCGGCCAGGGCGGCGCTGCCAGATTCCGATTGGAGGTGCCGAGGCCGTAACACTCCGGCATTCTTGGGAAAAATATGCAGGAACGGTAGTCAATCTGCGACGAACCGTATTATGCTGTTTCCGTGACTGGCTTTACGTTCCGCTTCCGCGAATGGTTGCGGCGGAGTGAAGGCCCAAGAAAGATCCGGCCGGACCTATGAGGTCCGCCCAAGGATGGCCAGCTCCCGGGCTTCGTAAGGTCCGGTCATGTCGTGACGCTGCGTCGCGGCGGAGGAGCAATGAGGGGGAGTTTCCCGATGGCCATGACGGGAACGGTCAAGTTCTTCAACGGCGAGCGCGGCTACGGCTTCATCAAGCCGGACGACGGCGGCCGCGATGTCTTCGTTCACATCACCGCCGTAGAGCGGGCGGGACTGAAGGACCTTGCCGAAGGACAGCGTATTACTTTCGAAGTCGAACCGGACAAGAAGGGGAAGGGACCGAAGGCGGTCAATTTGGTCATCCTCTCCTAGCGAGCCTGGCTTAAAAAATCCCGGCCGCGAGCGGCCGGGAGGTTGGTCCGGTATTTTCTTCTTCAGCTATCAGAAGTGATAGTTCACGCCTGCGCGGACAACGCTGGCGCTATAGCCGTTTGACACGCCCGTAATTGCGAACTGACTCGTCGACAGATCGATGTAGAGATATTCGAGCTTGGCACTCCAGTTCGGCGCAAGGCCGACTTCCGCGCCGGCACCGATGGTCCAGCCGGCCGTGGTGTGCGATTCCGTCCAGCCGAAGGTCTGCGCGCGCAGTTCGCCGAAAGCGAGGCCAGCGGTGCCGTAGAACAGCACATTGCTGAAGGCATAGCCGGCGCGGCCGCGCAGGGTGCCAAACCACGGATTGGAGAACTTCCACGGCGCGAAGGTATCGTCGGCACCGGCGGCCTGAATGTCGCCCTCGACGCCAAACACCCAAGGGCCATTCTGGAAATTATAGCCGGCCTGCACGCCGCCGACGAAGCCGGAAGGCTTTGAGGGATTGTTGTCGACCGAACCCCATTCATAGCCGACGTTGCCGCCTAGATAAGGACCGGCCCAGCTGTACGCATTGAGCGGCTGATTGACGGTATAGGGGGCACGCTGCCCGTAACTGAGATCGGCGGCCCCTGCCGAAGCTGTCCAGCCGGCAGCAACCAACGCGGCTGCGCCCACAACGAGCCCCTTCATCACACACTCCAACGCAACTGCCGCCCCCCGCGATGCCTGCGCCGCCGCGCGAAGCCAGATCGCATGGTTACGGAACCACCACTTTTTCGCGTAAGATTTATCGAGAGCTTTAAGTTAAAGGGCTGTTAAGCCGGGTTACCGCGCTATTGACAGGCTTAACCAAGCGTTACCGGGAACTGCGCCCGCCATCCTGTGCGTGCGCCACGGCCGGAACTTCAAATCGGCACCCCCAGCGCCTAAATTCGCACCATGGTTCACGATTCCCCCGACAATCCGGACGATGCACGTACGCGCAAACCCGTGCGCGTCACCGCACCGGACGCCCCGCCTCCGGAAACGGACATGGCGCCGCCGGACCTCGATCCCGCAACAGCGAGCGGCGACGACGAGGACGATGCGCGGCTGCCGGATATCCTGGAAGAGAGCGGCGCGGTCGGCGAGGGCCCGCTGGCGACCGGTCATGAGGCGATCGAGCGCGCGGTCCGGCTCGCCCCCACCTCGCCCGGGGTCTATCGCATGCTCAATGCGAACGCGGACGTGCTCTATGTCGGCAAGGCCAAGAACGTCAAAAAGCGCCTGTCCAACTACGCGCGCCAGAGTGCGCCGCAGCCGGCGCGCATCCTGCGCATGATCGCGGCCACGGTGACCGTGGAGATCGTCTCAACCACCACCGAGACGGAAGCACTGCTGCTGGAAGCCAACCTCATCAAGCAGCTGCGGCCGCGCTTCAACGTGCAGCTGCGCGACGACAAGTCGTTTCCCTACATCCTGATCACCGGCGACCATTGGGCGCCGCAGATCCTGAAGCACCGCGGCGCGCAGACCCGGCCGGGGCGCTATTTCGGCCCGTTCGCCTCGGCGGGCGCCGTGAACCGGACCATCACGGCCCTTCAGCGCGCATTCCTGATTCGCTCCTGCACCGATTCCTTCTTCGAGAGCCGCACCCGGCCCTGCCTGCTCTACCAGATCCGCCGCTGTGCCGGGCCCTGCACCCGCGAGATCGACTTCCCCGGCTATACGACCCTGGTGCGCGAAGCGACCGACTTCCTCTCCGGCAAGAGCCATGCGGTGAAGCAGGAACTCGCCGGCGAGATGGAGAAGGCCTCCGGCGAGCTCGAATTCGAGCGCGCTGCGCTCTATCGCGATCGCCTCGCCGCGCTGTCGGCGATCCAGTCGCAACAGGGCATCAATCCGCGCACGGTCGAGGAAGCCGACGTGTTCGCCATCCACCAGGAGGGCGGCTTCTCCTGCGTCGAGGTGTTCTTCTTCCGCACCGGACAGAACTGGGGCAACCGCGCCTATTTCCCGCGCGCGGAAAAGACATTTACCCCCGAGGAGGTGCTCGGCTCCTTCCTCGCCCAGTTCTACGACGACAAGCCGCCGCCGAAGAACATCCTGCTCTCGCACGAGATCGAGGAGAGCGAGCTGCTCGCCAATGCGCTGTCGACCAAAGCCGGCCACAAGGTCGAGGTCACCGCGCCCAAGCGCGGTGAGAAGAAGGAGCTCGTCACTCATGCGCTGACCAATGCGCGCGAGGCGCTCGGCCGCAAGCTCGCGGACACCGCGACGCAGAGCCGCCTGCTCGAGGCCATGGCCGCGACGCTGAGCCTGCCGCACGTGCCCAAGCGCATCGAGGTCTACGACAACAGCCACATCCAGGGCACCAATGCGGTCGGCGCCATGATCGTTGCCGGCCCGGACGGCTTCGTGAAGAACCAGTACCGCAAGTTCAACATCAAGTCGGAAGGACTGACGCCTGGCGACGACTACGCCATGATGCGCGAGGTGCTGGAGCGACGCTTCAAGCGACTGATCAATCCGCCCGAGGAAGGCGTGGCCAAGGCGAAGGAGGACGATTTCCCGCAATGGCCCGACCTCGTCATCATCGACGGCGGCCGCGGCCAGCTCAACGCCGTCCGCGAGATCTTTGCAGGTCTCGGCCTGACCCAGGTGTCGCTGATGTCGGTCGCCAAGGGGCCGGACCGGGATGCCGGTCGCGAGACCCTGTTCATGCCGGAGCGCGAGGCGATCAAGCTGGAGCCGCGCGATCCCGTGCTCTATTTCATCCAGCGCCTGCGCGACGAGGCTCACCGCTTCGTCATCGGCTCGCACCGCAAGCTGCGCAAGAAGGACATCCGCGAGGCCGGTTTGCAGGAGATTCCGGGCATCGGTCCGTCACGTAAACGTGCCTTGCTGCACCATTTCGGAACCCTGAAGGAGATCGAGCGGGCCTCGATCGCCGATCTCGGCAAGGTTCCGGGGGTGAGCGCCGAAAGCGCCCGCAGGATTTTCGAGTATTTCCATCCCCAGCCGGGATGAACTAAAGGGGGACCGCGGTCATATGATCGTTGCGTCCGCGCCTCATTTGGAGAGCGGGACGGTTGACGTTCAGGCACCAGCGGTATTGGTAGGACGGATGAACATCGCGACGACACGAGGGGCAACCAGGCGCTCGATGTCCCTTCCCAACATCCTGACCTACGGCCGGATCGCCGCGATCCCGGTCGTGGTCGGATGCATTTACGCGCAGTCGATCATGGACGGGCCGCTATGGCTGCGCTGGGTGGCGGTGGCCATCTTCATCGGCGCCGGGGTGACCGATTACCTTGACGGCTATTATGCGCGAATCTGGAATCAGCAATCAGCGTTCGGCCGGATGCTCGACCCGATCGCCGACAAGCTGCTGGTTGCCTCGTGCCTGCTGATGCTGGCCGCCGATGGCATCATCCATGGCTGGTCGCTGTGGGCCGCCATCGTAATCCTGTGCCGCGAGATCCTGGTCTCGGGCCTGCGCGAATATCTCGCCGCGCTGCGCGTCAGCGTGCCCGTAACGAAGCTCGCCAAATGGAAGACCACGGTCCAGCTCGTCGCCATCGGCTTCCTGCTCGCGGGCCCGGCCGGTGATGAGGTGGTGCCGGTGGTCTCGATGATCGGGCTGGCGCTGCTGTGGGCTTCGGCGATCCTCACCATCTACACCGGCTACGACTATTTCCGCGCTGGCATCCATCACCTCATCAAGGAGGACGAGGGATGAAGGTGAAATATTTCGCCTGGGTGCGCGAGCGCGTCGGCAAGGCCGAGGAGACCATCGAACCGCCCGCAACGGTGCGCACCGTCGAGGAGCTGATCGCCTGGCTGTCCGCCCAGAGCGAGGCCTATGCCTACGCCTTCGAGAAGCCGAAGGTGATCCGCGCCGCGATCGATCACGCCCACGCCAAGCCGGACACCGCGATCGCGGGCGCCCGCGAGATCGCGTTCTTCCCGCCGATGACCGGCGGCTAGGCCAATGTTCTCGAACACACCAGCATACGGTGCCACCACGCCTCTCCCTATCGGGGAGAGGTGTGGCACCGTCGGAGCGGGGCGAGCATGAGCTGCCCCGTCACCATCCGCATCCAGGAGGACGATTTCGAGCTCGCGCGCGAGATCGAAATCCTGACCAAGAGCCGCACCGACATCGGCGCGGTCGTGAGCTTCTCGGGCATCTGCCGCGCCGACGAGGATAGTGCGAAGGTCGCTGCGCTTACGCTCGAACATTATCCGGGCATGGCCGAAGAAGAGATCAAGCGTCACGTCGACGAGGCGACCTCGCGCTGGCCGCTGAACGGCGTCACGGTGATTCACCGCGTCGGCCGCTTCATGCCCGGCCAGAACATCGTGCTGGTGCTGACCGCTTCGCAGCACCGCCAGGCCGCGTTCCAGGCGGCCGAGTTCCTGATGGACTATCTCAAGACCAGCGCGCCGTTCTGGAAGAAGGAAGAGAGCGAAGCCGGCACCGGCTGGGTCGAGGCCGAGGCCCGCGACGACGAAGCCGCCGCACGCTGGACCCGGTCCTGATGGCAAGAGCATCCAAAAAGACCGCGCGTGGCCGCGGCGCGCCAAGACTTGCTAAGGTCGGTCTTGCTACGGTCGGTCTTGCTAAGGTCGCTCCTGGTGAGCTTGTCACGCTGCTCGATTTGGTCCGCTATGCGGTGAGCCGCTTTGTCGAAGCCGAGCTCGCCTTTGCCCACGGCACCACCGATCCGGTTGCCGAGGCGGCCTTCCTGGTCAGCGAGGCGCTGCATCTCAATCCCGAACAGTTCGAGCTTTTCGCCAACGCGCGTGTCACCCTCGCCGAGGGCAAGACCGTTCTCGATCTCATCCATCAGCGCGTCACCACGCGCAAACCGGCCGCCTATCTCGTCAACAAGATCTACATGCGCGGGCTACCCTTCTATGTCGACGAGCGCGTCATCGTTCCACGCTCCTTCATCGGCGAACTGCTGGACTCGCATTTTGGCGGCCACGGCACTGCCGGATCCCTGATTGACGATCCCACGGCGGTCGAGCGCGTGCTCGATCTCTGCACCGGATCGGGCTGCCTCGCCATCCTCGCCGCGCATCATTTTCCGAACGCCACCGTCGACGCCGTTGACATCTCCAAGGGCGCGATCGAGGTCGCTGCGCGAAATGTGGGCGAATACGGGCTCGAGAACCGGATCAGCCTGTATCGCGGCGACCTGTTCGCCCCGCTCGGCGATGCACGCTACGACCTGATCATCACCAATCCGCCCTACGTCGATGCGGAAGGCATGGCCGCGCTGCCGCCGGAGTGCCGGGCCGAGCCGAAGCTCGCCTTCGACGGCGGCGCCGACGGTCTCGACGTGGTGCGCCGTATCCTGCGCGAGGCGCCCGATCACCTGATGCCGGATGGCGGGCTGGTCTGCGAGATCGGCCGCGGCCGCGGACTAGTCGACGAGGCCTTTCCGGAACTGCCGCTGCTCTGGCTGGACACCGAAGACTCCGAGGGCGAGGTGTTCTGGATCGCAGCCGCCGATCTCGGCTGATCCGCTACGACGGGCACGCTCCCTCGGAACAAGTCAAATTCCGCCACGTTCACCCCCGACGAATTGTCTTGCTCTCGGAGGATGTCCGCATGCTCGCGCCATCGGGTGAATTGCTGCGCGCCGGCATGGCGCTCAAGCTCAACCACCTCAAACGCGCCGCACAATCGTATTTGCGCGACCGCACCAACCAAGCCACCGGACGGGCGACGTCCTATGCGGTCGCAGCCGGCCTGTTCGCGGTGGCCGGGCTATTCGTCATTGCGGCCTTCTTTGTCGGTCTGGTCGCGCTGTACCGTTGGGTTGCGATCACCTACGGGCAATTCTGGGGCTTTGGCGCCGTCGGAGCCTTGCTGCTGGTGCTCGCCGCAACCTGCGCCGGGGTGGCTCTGGCTCAAGTGAAGCGTCGGGACAAGCCGATCGTGCCGCTCGCCAGCCGGATGCGGGTTGCGATCGCCACCCCGCGGATTCCTCGCGGAACGGTCAAGCAGGCAGTGAAGGAGGTCGCAACGACGATCCCCCTCGTGCCGCTTGCGCCCGGTGAACGCGGTCGCGACAGCAAAGCCTGGCCGAACCGCGCCAACCGTCCCGTGCAACTTGGCCTGATGCTCGCGGCCGTCGGCCTGGTCGGGTTGACGGCTGCACGCCGGCGGCGTCACAGGCACGGATTGGAAGCGTGAATGCTGATGCGGCGCTCCGAGCAAATGGACAGTTGGCTGCTGGTGGCGGCTACGGCAGTGTTCGTGCTCACCGCGGAGCGCTACTTCCAGGACTCCGGCCTGGCCAAGTCGGGGCCTCCGCAAGACCATCGCAAGGCCGAGGCGAATTCACCGGAAACGCATCCGGCGAGCGCGGCCGTGGAGCCCCGCCGCGGCCGTCATGCCAAGAGCCCGTTCACGATCCCCTGGGCGGGCTGGAAGGACATCTTCTGGCGGACCTATCAGCGCATCGATGAGGATCGCCTGCTGGCGACCGCAGGCGGCGTCGTCTTTTTCGGCCTGCTCGCGATCTTTCCCGCTGTCACGGCACTTGTCTCCTCTTATGGCCTGTTCGCCGATCCCTCGACCATCAGCGCCAATCTCCAGACGCTTGCCACCATGCTGCCCGAGGGCTCGTTCCAGATCGTCGAGGACCAGGTCGCGCGCGTGGTGTCGCATGGCAACACGACGCTCGGGGCCACCTTCCTGCTCGGGCTTCTGCTTGCGATCTGGAGCGCCAATGCCGGCGTAAAGGCGATCTTCGACGCTCTCAACGTCGCCTATGAGGAGCGCGAGAAGCGTACTTTCATCAAGCTCAATATGGTGTCGCTGGCCTTCACTGTCGGCGGCATCGTAGCGCTGCTGCTGATGGTGGGCGCCGTCGTCGCCTTCCCGCTCGCGCTCAATCATCTCGGCATGGCGCCCGGAAGCAAGCTGATCGTGGCGCTGGCACGATGGCCGCTCCTGTTCCTCATCCTGCTCGTGGCGCTCGCCATCCTCTATCGCTTCGCGCCCAGCCGCGATGCGCCGCGCTGGCAATGGCTGAGCCTCGGCGCTGTGACGGCCTCCATCCTCTGGATCGCCGGCTCGGCGCTGCTGTCCTGGTATCTGTCAGAATTCGCCAATTACAACGCGACCTACGGCTCGCTCGGGGCAGCGATCGGCCTCATGATGTGGATGTGGATGTCGGCGATCGTCATCATGTTCGGAGCCGAGCTGAACTCGGAGATCGAACGGCAGACCCTGCGCGATACGACCACCGGGCGGCCGAAGCCGCTCGGCAGCCGCGAAGCCGTCTCGGCCGACACGGTCGGCGCGGCCGCGCCGTCCTGACGCTGCAATTCGGTCCGCCCCTGATCGTGAGCGCCGGTTGCAAAGCTTGCGCGCCAACCTCGGCCCGCGCGCCGGACGCCGCTATCCCCTCGAATCAACAATGATGTTAAGCTCACATGGCTCGGGGGAGCATGAGACGTGACGCGTCGGACGGCGGCCCGTGTTTTCCCGGTGAGACAGTCAGCTCTAGAGGCGTAACGCGCGGCATGATTCGCATTTCGACGATCTTCATCGCCATCTGCATGGTTCTGGTCGCGGCCTCGCTCGGGCTTGTGCTCTATTCGGTCGCCGGCATCAGCGGAACCGAATCCGCGATCGTGGCGCTGACCGCGCTGACCTTCCTGATCCTCTACAACGCGGTGTCGATGCGGCTGCGCGACCGCAGCGACGTCGGCGGCCAGATCGCCGACCTTTCGCGCGGCACCGCCGACCTCGCGCGCCAGGTGGCCGAGTTCGGCCGCCGGTTAGCTGCAATCGAGGGACGCATCGCCTCGTCCAATTCGACCAACGCCGAGCGCATCCAGTCGGTGGTCGGCGAGATCAACGAACTCGGCGGACTGGTCAGGCAGCTCGCCACCACCGTCTCGGCCCATGAAGACCTGCTGGCTGGCGGCGCTCCGGTATCAGCCGCAAGCCCGGTCGAGAAACAGGAGCCCGCGCCGCTCGACCTGAGCGCGACGATCGAAGAGCGGCCGGCTGACCCGTCACCGCTGGCCGTTGCGCCTCCACCCCCGGCAGCGCAGCCGCGGCCTGCACAGACGGTCCCGGCCCAGCTCGCCAACGGCCGCAACCAGACCCAATTGTTGGCGACGCTGCGCAACGCGATCGAGGAAAACCGCATCGATATCTTCCTCCAGCCGATGGTGACGCTGCCGCAGCGCAAGGTGCGGTTCTACGAGGCCGTGACGCGCCTGCGCGATGAGCGCGATCAGCTGATCGCCGCTGAGGAGTTCATCAGCATCGCCGAGGCCTCCGGGCTGATCGGGCGCATCGACAACATGGTGATGCTGCGCTGTGTGCAGGTGCTGCGGCGCCTGATGGTGCGCAACAAGGATGTCGGCGTGTTCTGCAACGTCGCGGCCTCCACGCTCGGCAATTCCACCACCTTCGCGCAATGTCTCGACTTCCTTGAAGCCAACCGGGCGCTTGCGCCCTCGCTGGTGCTGGAGTTCAAGCAGTCGACCTTCCGTAACCTCGGTCCGGCCGAGACCGAGAATCTCGCCGCGCTCGCCCAGCGCGGCTTCCGCTTCTCGATCGACCATGTCACGGATTTGCGCATCGAGCCGCGCGAGCTCGCCGACCGCGGCGTGCGCTTCATCAAGGTGCCGGCCACGCTGCTGCTCGATCCGAAGCAGGCCTCGGCCTCGGACATCCACCCGTCCGACCTCTCCGACCTGCTCGGCCGCTTCGGCATCGACCTGATCGCCGAACGGATCGAGGGCGAGCGCGCGGTGGTCGACCTGCTCGATTATGACGTGCGGTTCGGCCAGGGCTTTTTGTTCGCACCGCCCCGGCCATTGCGGCCGGAAGGGTCATCTGCTACCGGCGGGGCCTCGCCGACCCCGGCGCAGGACATCCAGGGATCCAATGGCTCCGGTACACCCAGCTCAGGCGGGACATCTTCCGCGCCTCCGCCACAGCGTATCATCGGCAACGCGGCGCTCGCGCGCCGCATCTGATCGGCCGCACGCATCATGACGACGCTGCATTTTGTCGAAAGCCTGCGCGAGCTCGTGGGTGGCGTCGACGTCGTACTCAGCGACATCTGGGGCGTGGTCCATAACGGTCTCGAATCCTTCCCCGAAGCCTGCGAGGCGCTGCATACCTATCGCAGCCGCGGCGGTACGGTGATCCTGATTACCAACGCACCGCGCCCGGCCGACTCCGTGCAACGGCAATTGCGCAAGCTCGGCGTCGCGGACGAGACCTATGACGCGATCGTCTCGTCAGGCGACCTGACGCGGCTCTATGTCGCCGAGCATCCCGGCCGCAAGATGTTCTGGCTCGGCCCCGAGCGCGACAACTCGATTTATCGGGGCCTCGATGCGACGACCGCGCCGCTGGAGCAAGCCGATTACATCGTCTGCACCGGTCTCTATGACGACGAGACCGAGACGGCGGAAGACTATCGCGCAATGATGCTGAAGGCGCGCGAGCGCAAGCTGACGCTGGTGTGTGCCAACCCTGACATCGTGGTCGAACGCGGCGACCGGCTGATCTACTGCGCCGGCGCCATCGCCGAGCTCTATCGTGAGCTCGGAGGCGAGGTGATCTTCTACGGCAAGCCGCACCGGCCGATCTATGAGCGCGCGATGGCGCTCGCCTGTGAACGCCAGGGCCACCCGATCGACCGGCGGAAGGTGCTGGCGATCGGTGATTCCGTCCGCACCGATCTCACCGGCGCGCGCGAGTTCGGCATCGACTGCCTGTTCGTCACCCGCGGCATTCATGCCGAAGAGTTCGAGGGCCTCGACCAGCTCGACCCGGCGTCCGTGATGGAATTGTTCGGCCATCCGCCGAAGGCGCTGATGCGCGAATTGAAGTGGTAGAAATATCGTGCCCGGGACGCCATAAGCGCGTTTACGCGCGTGTTCGACGCGCTATGGCGAAGCGCGCAGAGCGACGGCCCAGACGCCGCAAGTGAAGTCGTGGATAGACTGGGTCCCGGCTCAGCGTCGCGTCACTGATGTGCCGCGCCTTGTCCGGGGACGCCAAAGTGCCTTACGCGCTTGCCATGTCCGGGAAGACCGCCTCGATCTTGGTCTTCAGCGTCGCCGCGTTGAACGGCTTGACGATGTAGTTGTTCACGCCGGCCTTCTTGGCTGCGATCACGTTCTCGGTCTTGGACTCGGCCGTGATCATGATGAAGGGCGTGGTGGCAAGGTTCGGATCCGCGCGCACTTCGCGCAGGAGGTCGTAACCCGTCATCGGCTCCATGTTCCAGTCGGAGATCACGAGCCCGTACTTCTTACCGCGCATCTTGTTCAGCGCTGCCGAACCGTCGCTGGCATCATCGATATTCTCGAAGCCAAGCTGCTTCAGCAGATTCCTGATGATACGGATCATGGTGCTGTAGTCATCCACCACCAGAACCGGCATCGACAAATCAACCGCCATCTCGACTCCCCCAACGCAAACGCAGGAATATTACGACCGGACCTGCCAAGCGAAGCCCGGCAGTTCCACGCCTCAAGGAGTAGCATCAAGGCGTTAAACAGCCCGTTAACTGCGGACGCCGCCAACGGACTGAAATCGTGTTCGATGTCCGGCTCCGCCCGCTTGACTTGGTCAGGTCGGTCGAGCCACGGTCCGGCCCGGTCCTGCCCCGGTTCGAGAATTCCCCTGATGGCCTCGCCTTTTACCGTCATCCGCGACACAACGCCGGATTCCGCGATTCCGCGGGGTGCAGTGGTCGCCATGGGCAATTTCGACGGCGTTCATCTCGGCCATCGAGCCGTGATCACGGCCGCCCTGGAAATGGGCCGGGCGCATGGCCGCCCTGCGCTGGCATTGACCTTCGAGCCGCATCCGCGGCGGTTTTTCAGCCCCAACACCCCACAATTCCGCCTGACGGACGAGCGGGCCAAGCTGCGGCTTTTGGCCGGCACCGGCCTTGCCGGTGCCGTGGTCATGACCTTCGACAAGGCGCGCGCCGGAACCAGCGCGCAAGATTTCATACACCATGACCTGATCGGCCGGCTCGGCGTCAGCGGAATTGCCGTCGGCTACGACTTCCATTTCGGCAAGGGTCGCGTCGGCTCGCCGAGCCTGCTGGTCAACGAGGCGCCCCGGCTCGGCATCGAGGTCGACGTGCAACCCCATATCGATATCGACGAGCGGCCGGTCTCCTCCAGCGCGATCCGGATCGCGCTCGCCGAGGGGCAACTCGATGAAGCCACCACCATGCTGGGTGCTCCCTGGTTCATCACCGGCGAGGTGATCCACGGCGAGAAGCGCGGCCGCGACCTTGGCTATCCCACCGCCAACATCCGCCTGGACGCCAATTGCGGACTCAAGCACGGCATCTATGCCGTGCGGGTCGGCCGCGGCGCCGAGCGCCTCGACGGCGTGGCGAGTTTCGGCTGCCGCCCGACCTTCGACAATGGCGCGCCGCTGCTCGAAATCTTCCTGTTCGACTTCAAGGGCGATCTTTACGGGCAGGTGCTCGACTGCGCTTTCGTCGGCTTCATCCGCGAAGAGCTGAAATTCGACAGCCTGGAGGCCCTGATCCGCCAGATGGACGACGATTCCGCCCGCGCCCGCGCCATGTTGGCCGCCGCCCCGGATGCGTTTCCGAAGCTTGGCGTGATCGATTGAGCCTGAAACCGGGCCACCCCAACCTTTGCGCTTCCCCCGTCCGGCTGCTATGGAGAGCCCATGTTTGCGCGGCGCATCATAGGGATTAGCGGCCCGGCTTCCGCCTGAGCCTTCGGCTCGGCGCAAGACCGGGATGTGTCGTCTCACCCCGCGATTCCCTATCGCCATCCGTTTCCCGCGCCCTTCCGAGCCAGTCAGCCTCATGTCCGAAAAGCCGCAAAAGTCGCAAAAGTCTGAAATCAAAGACTATTCGAAAACCCTGTTCCTGCCGCAGACCGAATTCCCAATGCGCGCCGGCCTGCCGCAGCGGGAGCCGGAGATCCTCAAGCGCTGGTATGAGATCGGCCTCTACGAGAAGCTGCGCGAGAGTGCGAAGGGCCGCGCAAAATTCGTGCTGCATGACGGCCCGCCCTACGCCAACGGCAACATCCATATCGGCACGGCGCTGAACAAGATCCTGAAGGATCTCGTCACCAAGAGCCAGCAGATGCTCGGCTTCGATTCCAACTACGTGCCGGGCTGGGACTGCCACGGCCTGCCGATCGAGTGGAAGGTCGAGGAAGAGCACTATCGCAAGAAGGGCAAGCAGAAGCCCGACTTCCGCGATAGTGCCGCAATGATCGACTTCCGCAAGGAATGTCGCGCCTATGCGACGCATTGGCTCGGCGTGCAGCGCGAGGAATTCAAGCGCTTGGGGGTGATCGGCGACTGGGACCATCCCTACGCCACGATGAGCTATCCCGCCGAAGCCCAGATCGCGCGCGAGCTGATGAAGTTTGCCGCCAACGGCACGCTCTATCGCGGCTCCAAGCCGGTGATGTGGAGCGTGGTCGAGAAGACCGCGCTGGCCGAAGCCGAAGTGGAGTACGAGGACTACACATCGGACACGGTGTGGGTGAAGTTTCCGGTGACCTCGCCCGCGCACGGTGCGCTCGCCTCCGCAAGCATCGTGATCTGGACCACGACGCCATGGACGCTGCCGGGTAACCGCGCCATCTCGTTCTCGCCGAAGATCGGCTATGGCCTCTACAAGGTGACGGACGCGCCCGCCGACAATTGGGCCAAGCCCGGCGATCTCCTCATCCTCGCCGATGCGCTCGCTGCAGAAGTCTTTAAGCAGGCGCGCGTGACGGCCTATGAGAAGGTCCGCGACGTCCCCGGCGACACCATGGATGCGATCGAGTGTACCCATCCGCTGAAGGGCCTCGCCGGCGGCTACGACTTCATCGTGCCGCTCTTGCCCGGCGACCACGTCACGGATGACACCGGCACCGGGTTCGTGCACACGGCACCCGGCCATGGCCGCGAGGACTTCGACGCATGGACGGCGCAGGCGCGCGATCTCGATGCGCGCGGCATCAACACCGCGATCCCCTATACCGTCGATGAGAACGGCGCCTACACCGATCATGCGCCGGGCTTTGCCGGCAAGCGCGTCATCAACGACAAGGGCGAGAAGGGCGACGCCAACGAGGCCGTGATCAAGGCGCTCGTCGAAAGAGGCATGCTGCTCGCGCGCGGTCGGCTGAAGCATCAATACCCGCACTCCTGGCGCTCCAAGAAGCCGGTGATCTTCCGCAACACGCCGCAATGGTTCATCGCGATGGACAAGGATGTTGCCGCTGACGGCAACACCAAGTCCGGCGACACGCTGCGCGCCCGCGCGCTGCACGCGATCTCGGTGACGCAATGGGTGCCGCCGTCCGGCGAGAATCGCATCAACGGCATGATCGAGGCCCGCCCGGATTGGGTGATCTCGCGCCAACGCGCCTGGGGCGTGCCGATCGCCGTGTTCGTGCGCGAGAAGGGCGACGGCTCGGCCGAGATCCTCCAGGACGAGGCCGTCAATGCGCGCATTGGGCAAGCATTCGAGAACGAAGGCGCGGACGCCTGGTATGCGAAGGGAGCGCGCGAGCGCTTCCTCGGGCCCCGCGCCAACGAAGACTGGCAGAAGGTCGACGACATTCTCGACGTCTGGTTCGATTCAGGCTCGACGCACGCCTTTGTGCTCGAAGACCCCGTACATTTCCCTGGCCTTGCCGGCATCAGGCGCAAGGTCGACGGCGGCACCGACACGGTGATGTATCTCGAAGGCTCGGACCAGCATCGTGGCTGGTTCCACTCATCGCTGCTGGAGAGCTGCGGCACGCGCGGTCGCGCGCCCTATGACATCGTGCTGACCCACGGCTTCACCCAGGCCGAGGACGGCCGCAAGATGTCGAAGTCGCTCGGCAACACCATTGAGCCGCAGGCCGTCATCAAGGAATCCGGCGCCGACATCCTGAGACTCTGGGTTGCGTCCTGCGACTACACCGACGACCAGCGCATCGGCCCCGAGATCCTGAAGAACACCGTCGAGACCTATCGCAAGCTCCGTAACACCGTGCGCTGGATGCTGGGTACGCTGCATCACTACAAGCCGGCCGACGCAATCGAGCCCGCCGAGATGCCGGAACTGGAGCGCTTGATGCTGCACGAGCTCGCGGTGCGCGCCGCCGCGATCGGCAAGGCCTATCGGGAGTTCGACTACAAGACGGTGGTCGCTATCCTGTCCGCCTTCCTCAACAGCGAGCTGTCAGCGTTCTATTTCGACATCCGCAAGGACACGCTCTATTGCGACCCGCCGTCCTCGCTGACGCGCAAAGCGGCGCTGACGACCATCGACCTGTTGTGCGCCTCGATCCTGAAATGGCTGGCGCCGATCCTGAGCTTCACCGCGGAGGAAGCCTGGCGCATGTACCGGCCGAACGCTGAGCCCTCGGTGCATCTGACGCTGTTTCCTGATGGCCTCGAGAATCTCCGCGACGACAAGCTCGCCGCCAACTGGGAGACGATCCGCAACGTGCGCCGCGTCGTCACCGGCGCACTCGAGCTCGAACGCGCCGCCAAGAACATCGGCTCCTCGCTCGAGGCCTCGCCGGTGATCTATGTCGCCGACCGGGCCATGCTGGCGACGTTGTTCGACGTCGATCTCGCCGAAGTCTGCATCACCTCGAACTACGAGGTGCGCGAGGGCGAGGCGCCGGTTTCCGCGTTCCGTCTCGATGCCGTGCCGGGCGTCGCAGTCGTCGTCGAGAAGGCGGTCGGCACCAAGTGCGCCCGCTCCTGGAAGATCTCAACGGCAGTGGGCGAAGACGCTGAATACCCCGACGTCACCCCGCGCGACGCCAAGGCGCTGCGCGAATGGAAGGCGCTGGGGGTGGCGGTCTGACCGGCCAGCCATGACCCCGCTGCGCGCCGGCATCCTCACGGCCATGGTCACGCTGGTGGCCGACCAGGCCTCTAAACTTTGGCTGTTGAACGTGTTCGATCTCGCCCATCGCGGCGCGGTCCGGGTAACGCCGTTCTTCGATTTGGTGCTGGCCTGGAACATCGGCATCAGCTTCGGCTGGCTCCAGAACGACAGCCAGGCGGCGCAGCTCGCGCTGATGGCCGTGAAAGGTATCGCGGTGGTCGCGCTGGCGATCTGGATGGCCCGCTCCCACACCCTCCTTGCCACGATCGCGCTCGGCCTGATCATCGGCGGCGCCATCGGCAATGGCATTGACCGCCTGGCCTATGGCGCGGTGGTGGATTTCGCCCTGTTTCACATCGAGATTGGCGGAAATATCTATGATTGGTACGTGTTTAACCTCGCCGACGTGGCCATCGTTGCTGGGGTGGCGGCGCTATTGTATGATTCCTTCTTGGGGGTACCCGCCGCAAAAGCGCCCTGATCCCGGCCGATACGACCGGCGGGTGGAACCCGCTTTTGCGAGGGTCAAGCGGCGTGCGAGCGGCAATCTGCCACAATATGGAACAGGTATGGTGATGCGCAGCTCGAAGACCAGCGGTTCGATGGTTCGAGACCCCCAACGAGGGTTCTGGCGGGCATTGAAATTGTCCGCAGTCGCGCTCGGCATCGGTCTCGTCATGTCGTCCGGCGCCGCCCGCGCCGGTGACGACGACGAGGACGACGACATGACTTTCGAAGAGAAGCTCATCGACAATCTGATGTCCGGCATCGGCGCCAAGAGCATGGAGAAGCCCGGCATCGAGTACCGCGAGCGTTCGCCGCTGGTCGTGCCGCCCAAGCTCGACCTGCCGCCGCCCGCCGCAACCCAGGCCAAGAATGCGCCGAACTGGCCGAAGGACCCTGACGAGAAACGCCGCAAGGAAGCCATTGCCGCGCGGAAGAAGGCCAACAAGGCGCAGGAGAGCTGGCAAGCCGCTCAGCCGCTGTCGCCCGCCGAGATGAAGGCCGGCCAGGTCGCCGCGGCCCCCCGCACCAGCAACGATCCGATTCAGCCGGGCACGAACGGCAACCCGTCGCTGATGCCGGCCGAGCTCGGCTATTCCGGCGGTCTCTGGGGCATGTTCAAGGGCAACAGCTCGGAAGAGAAGGCATTCACCAGCGAGCCGCCGCGCCAATCGCTCGTCGAGCCTCCGCCGGGTTATCAGACGCCGTCGCCGAACTACGCCTATGGCTCCGGACCGGACAAGTCGCGGCGGACCTATTTCGACATCATGTCGGGCAAGGACAAGGAACAATAGCGTTCCCGTCGCGCCGCGACGTCCTGCCAGAACCGAACCCTGCGCCGGCGACTCGTGCACGCCGGACGCGGTTCCCGAATTGCCGATCAGTAGCTTGCCTACGCGTTGAGTTCTCTGCTTCGTGACGCGAAGCCTCAGCCGCACGGTGTACCATGCCGTGCCTCCGAGCCGGAGATCCGGACCTCGGCCTGTCATAAGGATCATGATGTCCTCTTACCGATCGGCTGCCTGCCTCCTTGCCGCGCTGCTTTCGACGAGTGTCCTGACGGCCGGCGCGTCCCTCGCCCAGACCACGGTAACATCGGCCCCGCCTGCCAGCTTCACGCTCAGCAACGGCATGCAGGTCGTGGTGATCCCGGATCACCGCACGCCTGTGGTCACGGAGATGATCTGGTACAAGGTCGGCTCGGCCGACGAGACGCCGGGCAAATCCGGCCTCGCACACTTCCTCGAGCACCTGATGTTCAAGGGTACCTCGAAGCATCCCGTCGGCGAATTCTCCCAGACCGTGCTCCGCGTCGGCGGCAACGAGAACGCCTCGACCTCGGTCGACTACACCAACTACTACCAGCGCGTTCCGCGCGAGCAGCTGCCGACCATGATGGAGTTCGAGGCCGACCGCATGACCGGCCTCATCCTCAAGGACGAGAACGTGCTGCCCGAGCGCGACGTCGTGCTCGAAGAGTACAACATGCGCGTCGCCAACAATCCGGACGCGCGGCTGAACGAGCAGATCATGGCCGCGCTCTATCTCAATCATCCCTACGGCCGGCCGGTGATCGGCTGGCATCAGGAGATCGAGAAGCTCGATCGCGAGGATGCGCTCGCCTTCTACCGCCGCTTCTACGCGCCGAACAACGCCATCCTGGTGATCGCCGGCGACGTCGACGCCGCCGATGTCCGCCCGCTGGTCGAGCGCAATTTCGGCTCCATCCCGGCCCAGCCCGCCATCCCGGCGCGGCGCGTTCGTCCGCAGGAGCCGGAGCCGGCCGCCCCGCGCACCGTCACGCTGGCCGACCCGCGCGTCGAGCAGCCGAACATGCGGCGCTATTACCTGGTGCCCTCGGCGACGACCGCTGCGGCCGGCGAGAGCGCGGCCCTCGACGTGCTCGCGCAGCTGATGGGCAGCGGCAGCAATTCCTATCTCTACCGCGCCCTCGTCGTCGACAAGCCGCTCGCGGTCTCCGCCAACGCCAGCTATTCGAGCATCTCGCTCGACCCGACCCAGTTCGCGATCTCGGCCGCGCCGAAGCCCGGTGTCAGCTTCGCCGAGGTCGAGCAGGCGGTCGATGGCGTCATCGCCAATGTCGCGCAGAACCCGATCCGCGCCGAGGACCTGGAGCGGGTCAAGACCCAGCTTATCGCGGAAGCGATCTACGCCCAGGACAACCAGGCGGTGCTGGCGCGCTGGTATGGCGGCGCGCTGACCACGGGTCTGTCGATCGAGGATATCAGGAGCTGGCCCGACCGCATCCGCGCGGTCACGGCCGAGCAGGTTCGCGCCGTTGCGCAGAAATGGCTCGAGAAGAAGCGCTCGGTGACGGGCTATCTGATCAAGGACACCGCCACCGCCAAGCGCGAGGAGAAGCGTTCGTGACCTATTCCCTCCTTCGCGCAAGGCGCTTCCTGCGAACAAGACATTTCGCGCTGTCCTTCGTTACCGGCGCGGCCCTCGCACTGGCTGCGGTGTCGCCGTCGTACGCAGCCGCAAAGATCCAGCACCTGATCTCTCCGGGCGGCATCGAAGCCTGGTTCGTGCAGGACGCAACCGTGCCGCTGATCGCCATGGAATATTCCTTCGCCGGCGGCTCGGCCCAGGACCCCCCAGACAAGTCGGGCGTCGCCAACATGGTTGGCGACCTCCTGGACGAAGGCTCCGGCGATCTCGACTCCAAGACGTTCCATGAACGGCTCGACCGCCGCGCCATCGAGCTCTCGTTCAACGCCACCCGCGATACCCTCCGTGGCAGCCTGCGCATGCTGCGCGACAACAAGGATGAGGCTTTCGACCTGCTCAGGATGGCACTGACCTCGCCGCATTTCGATGCGGCCGACGTCGAGCGCATCCGCTCGCAGGTCGTCTCGGGGCTGCGCCGCGAGACCACCAATCCGACGTCGCTGGCGAGCCGCAAGTTCCTGGAGGTCGCCTTCGGCGGCCATCCCTACGGCCGGCAGAGCAACGGCAACCTCGACAGCGTGCCGACCATCACGGTCGCCGACATGAAGGATTATGTCGGCCGCGTGCTCGCCAAGGATGGGTTGAAGATCGCGGTCGTCGGCGACATCGATCCGGCCACGCTCGGCAAGCTGCTCGACCACACCTTTGGCGCCCTCCCCGCCAAGGCCAACCTCACGCCGGTCGCGGACGTCGAGGCCGCAAAGCCGCCGCAGCGCGCCTTCGTGACCCTCGACGTGCCGCAGACCGTGATCACCTTCGGCGGCCCCGGGCTGAAGCGCAGCGATCCCAACTTCATGGCAGCCTATGTCGTCAACCACATCCTCGGCGGTGGTGGATTGTCCTCCCGGCTCTATCGCGAGGTCCGCGAGAAGCGCGGGCTGGCCTATTCCGTGTACGAATCGCTGCTCTGGATGGAGCATTCGGCGCTCTTCATCGGTAATACCGGCACGCGCGCCGACCGCGCCGGCGACACCATCGACGCCCTCGAGAAGGAAGTCCGGCGCATCGCCGAGGAGGGCCCGACACAGAAGGAGCTCGACGAAGCCAAGTCCTACCTCAAGGGCTCGCAGATGCTGGCACTCGACACGTCCTCCAAGCTGGCGCAGGCGCTGTTGCAGTATCAGCAGGACAAGTTGCCGATCGACTATATCGAGAAGCGCAACGCCATCGTCGATGCCGTGACGCTGGACGACGCCAAGGCGGCCGCCAAGCGCTTGTGGGGCCAGGGCCTTCTCACCGTCGTCGTCGGCCGCGCGCCGCAGGCAGCCGCACAACCGGCGGCAGTACCTGCGACGAAGTCGAACTGACGGTCGGGTAAAAAGTCTCCTGAAATGGCCGGGCTCGTCCCGGCCATTTGCGTTCCAGATGCACCATTGCCGAACCTGGACGTCCGCGATATGTCCGGACATCACGAATGGTGCCATCATGCTGCGGATATCCCGCGATCTCGTCATCGACGAGGACGACATCGAGATCGGCTTTGTCCGCGCCTCCGGGCCCGGCGGGCAGAACGTCAACAAGGTCGCGACCTCGGCGCAACTGCGCTTCGACACGCGCAAACTGACCCTGCCGGAGGATGCCGCCATCCGGCTTGCCCGCATCGCCGGACAGCGCATGACCAAGGACGGCGTGATCGTGATCCACGCCCAGCGCTTCCGCACCCAGGAGCGCAACCGGCAGGATGCCATCGACCGGCTCACCGAGATGCTGCGCGAGGCGATGGTCCGCCCGATCCCGCGGCGGGCGACACGGCCGACCTTCGCGTCCAAGCAGCGCCGGCTCGAGGGCAAGAAGCGCCGCAGCGACGTTAAGGCGAAGCGCGGGCGCGGATTCGACGATTGACTGATTGTCGAAAAACCTCCGGCCGCCAAGCGACCGGAGGTTTGCCGTTTCGCAGACCAAATCGCGATGAGATCAGGATGAATCGTCATCGCGCTTTAGGTTATTGTTTGAGCATGATCTTTGCGGAAACCCGCTGCGCACTTTTGCTGATCATGCGCTAGCGTCAGTAGCGCTTGCCGGTCGCGGCACCGCCCGAAACGGAATCGTCGGCCGTGCCCTTGTGCGTCGCGCTGCCCGTGGTTCCGGCGGCGCCCTTGGTGCCTTTGGTCGACTTCATGCCGACCTTCTCGCCCGCGGCTCCCTGCTGTGCGCCGAGGTCCTCATCCTCGTTTCCTGACGCGCCGCCCTGCATGGGTTTGCTTTGCACGGTGCCGCCCGGCCTGGCGCCAGATGACGTACCTTGCGCAAGAACGGGCGTCGCAATCAGGGCCGAGAGAGCGCATACGATCACGGAGGTCTTCACCAATTTCATCCATTTCTCCTGGATTTTTCGCGACGACGGTTCGGCTGCTTCCTGCGCCGCTCGCCTGCACCGAACCGGTTCATCGCGAAGAGAGTTCGAACGGCGCGGTCGTGATGCAAGCCGCGTGGTGTGTTGATCGTTTAGGGATTTCGCGGCGGTTTCGCGGAATTGTGCTCCTCATATACGGCGGCTCGTGCACGCACGCCGCATTCATCGGGCCTGCCAGAAGCGCTGGATTTCCCACATCTGGTATGTGGGAAGCGCGACCTTCCCCATGCATTTGTTGCGAGGCGGCGCTAGACTGGGACATTCGCCGAGTGAACCCATGCCCGTCCGCCAACTTCCCGAACAGATCGTTAACCGCATCGCCGCCGGCGAGGTGGTCGAGCGCCCGGCGAGCGTGGTCAAGGAGCTCGTCGAGAACGCGATCGATGCCGGCGCCAGCCGCATCGACGTTTTCACTGACGGCGGTGGGCGGCGGCGGATCGGCATCACCGATGACGGCGGCGGCATGACCGCAAAGGATCTCGCACTCGCAGTCGAGCGCCACGCCACCTCCAAGCTCGACGACGAAGATCTGCTGCAGATCCGCACGCTGGGGTTCCGCGGCGAGGCGCTGCCCTCGATCGGGTCCGTCGCGCGTCTTTCCATCACCACCCGGCACGCCAGCGAGCCGCACGCCTGGGCGCTCACGGTCGAGGGCGGCGAGAAGTCCGAGATCATGCCGGCGGCGCTCGCGCATGGCACGCGGGTCGAGGTCGACGATCTCTTTTATGCGACGCCGGCACGGCTGAAATTCCTGAAGACCGACCGCACCGAGGGCGAGGCGATTCGCGAGGTGGTGCGGCGGCTGGCGATGGCCCGGCCCGATATCGCCTTCACGCTCGCGGGCGAGGAGCGCGCGCCGGTGACCTGGGCAGCGGCGCTGCCCGGCGCGGCGGGACGATTGACGCGGCTCGGCGATATTCTGGGCGCGGAGTTTCGCAGCCACGCCATCGAGGTTCATGCCGAGCGCGAGGACGTCGTCGTCGCCGGCTATGCCGCGGCGCCCGCAATGACGAAAGCCAACGCGCTCGGGCAATATCTCTTCGTCAACGGCCGTCCGGTTCGCGACAAGCTGATCCTCGGCGCGGTGCGCGCGGCCTATTCCGACTACCTGCCCCGCGACCGCCATCCCGTAGTGGCGCTGTTCGTCACGCTCGATCCGCGAGAGGTCGACGCCAACGTGCATCCGGCCAAGACCGAGGTGCGCTTCCGTAACGCCGGGCTGGTGCGCGCACTGATCGTGCATGGGTTGAAGGAAGGGCTTGCGCGGGAGGGCCGGCGCACCGCCGCCAATGGCGGCGAGAGCGCGCTCTCTTCGTTCCGGCCCGCTTTCACGCCGCGCCCGGCAAGCTGGGATTGGCGAGCCTCGCCATCCGCTCCAGCCGCGCCGATCGCGTCCTTCGAAGGTTCAGCGGCTCCGGCCTTCGCCGAGCGCGCGCAAGCCGCATTCGATGTCGGTGCACCCAGTGCGGACGTGCGGATCGAGACGCAGCCTGTCAGCGACCTCGTCGACCGCCCGCTCGGCGCCGCGCGCACCCAGATCCACGAGACCTACATCGTCTCGCAAACGCGCGATGGCCTCATCATCGTCGACCAGCATGCCGCGCACGAGCGCATCGTCTATGAGCGGCTGAAGGCTTCGCTGTCGGCGAATGGCGTGCAGCGGCAGATCCTGTTGATCCCCGAGATCGTCGAGATGGATGAGGCCACGGTGGAGCGCCTGCTCGATCGGAACGAGGAGCTGGCGTCGTTCGGTCTCGCCATCGAATCTTTCGGCCCCGGCGCGGTCGCGGTGCGCGAGACGCCGTCGCTGCTGGGCAAGACCGATGCAGGCGGGCTGCTCCGCGATCTCGCCGACCACATGGCCGAATGGGACGAAGCATTGCCGCTGGAGCGTCGCCTGATGCATGTCGCCGCCACCATGGCCTGCCACGGCTCGGTCCGCGCCGGCCGCCGGCTGCGGCCGGAGGAGATGAACGCCCTGCTCCGCGAGATGGAGGACACCCCGAACTCCGGTCAGTGCAATCACGGCCGTCCGACTTACGTCGAGCTGAAGCTGAGCGATGTGGAGAAGCTGTTCGGCCGGCGGTGATCCGAGCTCTCGTAGGGTGGGCAAAGACGCAAAGCGCCGTGCCCATCCTCTTTTCTTGATCGCGCTAGAAGCCGCGGGCACGCTTCGCTTTGCCCACCCTACGGCAGCGGGACTACGGCCTCTTCAGAAACACGAACTCCGTGTCGTCATAAACCCGCCGCTCCAATTCTTCGTACCCCTCCGGCGTCACGAACTGCGCGGCCTTCGCCTCCTCCACCACGAGCAGCGCGCCCGGCGTGAGCCAGCCGCCATCGCGCAAGCTCGCCAGCGCCTTCTCGGCAAAACCCTTGCCATAGGGTGGATCGAGGAACACCAGCGAGAAGGGCTCGACGGGATGCGCGGGACCTAGATCGGTCGCATCGCGGCGATAGACTTTTGTGACGCCACCTAGGCCCAGCGCTTCGACGTTATTGCGGAGCAGCGCGCGGGCCTCGGCGCCGGTGTCGACGAACAGCGTGAACTTCGCGCCACGCGATGACGCCTCGATGCCGAGCGCGCCGGTGCCGGCGAAGAGATCGAGCACACGCGCGTTCTCAATCGGATCGTCATAGGCGTGCACGAGGATGTTGAACACGGACTCGCGCAGGCGGTCCGCCGTGGGGCGGATGTCGCGCGAGGACGGTGAGGCGAGATTGCGCCCCTTCAAACGACCGCCGACGACGCGCAACTAGTCCTCCTGCGGCTTCAAATCGCGCTTGCCGTGATAGCCGCGCTTGGGGCGGCGCGGCGGGCCATAGCCGCTTGCTTCCAACTCGTTGCGCTCGCGCGCCTCCTCGCTGCCAGTACGCTGCACCAGCACGCGGCGGCCCTTGCGGTCGTTGATCACGGCGCGCTTCATCGGCTTCTTCGGTGCGTCGTCGTCGTCGCGCGCAACGGATTTCGCGGGCACGTCGAACTCGGCGCCCGACTTCTCGATCACCTTATCGCCGAGCTGGTCGCGCAGCACGCGCGACTTGATCTCCTCGACTTGGCCCTCGGGAATCTCGCCGAGCTGGAATGGGCCGTAGGAGACGCGAATCAGCCGGTTCACCTCGAGCCCGAGATGGGCGCAGACGTTGCGCACCTCGCGGTTCTTGCCCTCGCGGATCGCGAACACCAGCCAGACATTGGCGCCTTGGTCCCGCTCCAACGTCGCTTCGATCGGACCGTATTTGACGCCCTCGATTTCGATACCGTGCTTGAGCTCGTCGAGCTGGGCCTGGGTGACGTCGCCATGGGCGCGGACACGGTAGCGGCGCAGCCAGCCGGTGTCGGGCAGCTCAAGCGTACGCGCGAGGCCACCGTCATTGGTCAGCAGCAACAGACCCTCGGTATTGAAGTCGAGCCGGCCGACGCTGATCAGGCGCGGCAGACCTTCGGGCAAATTGTCGAACACGGTCGGACGCCCCTCGGGGTCGTCATGCGTCGTCATCAATCCGCGCGGCTTGTGATAGAGGAACAGCCGCGTCCGCTCGCGCGGCGGCAACGGCTTGCCGTCGACCGCGACCACGTCGTTCTGCGTCACGTCGAGCGCGGGCGAGTTGATCACCCGGCCGTTGACGGTGACGCGGCCCTGCGTGACCATCTCCTCGGCGTCGCGGCGCGAAGCGAGGCCCGCGCGCGCCAGCACTTTTGCGATGCGCTCGCCGGCCTTCTTCGGCTTCGGCGCGTCTTCACGGCGCGGCCGCCCCTCGAAGTCGCGATCGCGCTCGCGATAGGCACCGCGGCCGCCAAAGGCGGGGCGCTTCTCGAAGATCCTGCTGTCGTCCTCGTTCGCGCGGCGCGGACGATCACGGGAATGACCTTCACTGCGCGGGTGCTCGTGCCAGTCGGAGCGGCCCTCGGAGCGCTCGCGTGGACGAGCGAATTTCGGGCGGTCACCACCGCGCCCGCCACGTTCGCCATCGCTGTCACGGCGGGGCCGGTCGAACTTTGCGCGATCCTCGCGTGGCCGGTCGAATTTGGGCCGCTCACGAAATGGACGATCGCCGCCCGATGCACGATCGTCACGCGATCGCGAGAACCGCGGACGGTCATCCCCGCGGCCGCCTTCGCGGCGGTCGTCACGCTTCTGCCAGGGCTTCTCTTCGCCGCGATCACGGCCGCTGAAGTTTTTGCCAAAATCCTTGCGCGGGCGATCGCCGCGCGGACGATCGTCGCGCTTCTGCCACGGCTTTGAATCGGCGCGATCTCCGCGGTCGCGCTCGGGTCCGCCTCGCGAAAACTTCCGCTCGCCCTCGAACTTGCGTTCCGGACGGTCGCCGCGCGGAGCGTAAGGACGCTTGTCGCCAAATTTCTTCTCGCCGGTGCGGCCGGCCGGGCGGGAATCGTCGCGATCACGGCCGCGCGGCGGACGGTCGTCACGCCCATAGGACGGGCGATCACCGCGCGGCCCAGACGACCGCTTCTCGCCATCGCGCGAAGGGCGATCGGAAAACGGACGGTCGCCACGCGGCTTGAAGCTGCGCTCGCCGCGGCCCTCTCCGCCGCGGTCGTCGCGCTTGAAGCGCGGACGGTCGCTGAAATCGCGGCGCGGCGCATCGCCCTCCTCGCGGCGGCGAAGCGGGCGGCCCTCACGCCCCTCGCGAGGCGGACGGCTGTCGCGGTCGCCCTTGCTCTCGAAGCTGCGCTTGGCGAATTTCTTGTCCGGTCCCCGGGGCTTGCCGGTACGGCCCTTGGACGGGCCACGATCACGCCGGCCGCGGGAATCGTTGTCTTTGTCGCTGTCGCGAGGCATGAATAATCTCACTCAGAGGTAGCCAGAAAGCATTGTGCGCGCTCGTTCCGAGCCGCATGCTCAGGCAAAATCGGTATCCACTCTTGCTGAAGGCGGAGCTAGTAGCAGGTTTCTGGCGATGATACGAGGCATGAAAGCCCCTTCTTTCATGGATTTGGCGCTCAAGACGGCCGAAAATGCCGGAAAATCGGGCGAAGTTCCGATCGGATGCGTCGTGGTCCGCAATTACGAGGTCATCGCCACCGCCGCCAATCGGACGCTGACCGATTATGACCCGACGGCTCATGCCGAGATCATTGCGCTGCGCGAGGCGGCGAAGAAGATCGGCAGCGAGCGCCTCGTCGACTGCGACCTTTACGTGACGCTGGAGCCCTGCACCATGTGTGCGGGCGCGATCTCCTTTGCAAGAGTGAGACGGCTCTATTACGGCGCCACCGACCCGAAGGGCGGCGCGGTCGAGTCCGGCGTGCGGTTCTTTGCTTCCCCGACCTGCCATCATGCGCCGGACGTCTATTCCGGCGTCGGCGAGAGCGAGGCGGCGCGGCTGCTGCGGGAGTTCTTTCGCGAGCGGCGCTAATCCGCGAGGAAGAACTTGCGCAACGCCCTCGCGGTGGCGTCCGGGTTCTCCTCGGTGAGGAAGTGGCCGGAATCCACCGGCATGCCCGCGACATTCGTGGCCCATTGCGTCCAGGTGTCGAGCGGGGTGGCGGCGGCCTGGGCGATGCCGGCATTGCCCCACAGCGCCAGCATGGGAATGGTGATCTTCTTGCCGGCCTCGAAATCAGCCTTGTCGAGGTCGTAGTCGAAATAGGCGCCGGCGCGATAGTCTTCGCACATCGCATGCACCCGGGCGGGATCGCGGAACGGGGCGAGGTAGTGCTCGAGCGCGCGCTCGTCGATCGCCTCCAACGTCTTCGACTTGGTCTGGCTCGCCATCTTGAAGCGCAGGAAGAACTCGCCATTGCTCGCGATCAGGGTCTCGGGCAGCGGATAGGGCTGCGCCAGGAAGGTCCAGTGGTAGATCTTCAGCGCGTAGGCGCGGTTCATTCGCTCCCAGTAATTGTAGGTCGGCAGAATATCGAGCACGGCCAGGCGCGACAGCCGGCCGGGATGGTCGAGCGCGAGGCGGTAGGCGACGCGGCCGCCGCGGTCGTGGCCGGCGAGCGCGAAATGGACATGGCCGAGGCGCTCCATCACCTCGACCATAGCTTTAGCCATGGCGCGCTTGCTGTAGGGGATATGCAGCGCATCGCTGGCGGGCATGTCGGACCAGCCATAGCCCGGCAGGTCGGCAATGATCAGCGTGAACCTGTCGGCCAACTGCGGCGCGACGCGGTGCCACATCACATGGGTCTCGGAGAAGCCATGGAGGAGCAGAAGCGGCGGCCCGCTGCCGCCGACGCGGGCGAAGATGCGGCCGAAGGAGGTATCGATCCATTCGGCAGCAAAGCCCGGATAGAGATCGGCGAGGTCGGACATCTTCTTGCATCCTTATTGGTCAGTCCCGGGGGGCGGCCGACAACGTAAATTGTCGAAAACAACCCCATGCACAGTAGCGGTATTATCGGCGGGGCAGCTAACCCCAACCGCTGATTACACATATCTGGATTGTCGATGTGGCGGCGCGGTGGCACCAAAGCTTCGAGCTGCCGTCCGGAAGACGAGCTATGTCTTGCTATTCTTGGCCTTCTCCGCTTCCACCGCCTGCCAGCCGATGTCGCGGCGGCAGAAGCCTTCCGGCCAGTCGATACGGTCGACGGCCTGATAGGCACGGCCTTGCGCCTCGGTCACGGTCTTGCCGAGCGCGCAGACATTGAGCACGCGGCCGCCATTGGCGAGGATCGCGTCATCTTTCGCCACGGTGCCGGCGTGGAAGATCTCGACGGTGTCGACCTTGGCGGCGTCATCGAGCCCCCGGATGCGCGTGCCCTTCTGGTAGTCGCCCGGATAGCCCTTCGCCGCTATCACAACGGTGATCGCGGATTCCGGATGCCAGCGCAGATCGAAATTCTTCAGCTGCCCGTCACAGGCTGCCAGGAAGGCGGGCACGATGTCGCTCATCATGCGCAGCATCAGCACCTGGCACTCGGGATCGCCGAAGCGGACATTGAACTCGAACAGTTTGGGACCCTGCGTCGTCAGCATGATCCCGGCATAGAGCACGCCGCGAAACGGCGTGCCGCGCTGCTTCATGCCTGATACCGTCGGCAGGATGATCTTTGCCATGATCGCGTCGTGAATCGCAGGCGTGACCAGCGGCGTCGGCGAATAGGCGCCCATGCCGCCGGTGTTGGGGCCGACATCATGGTCGAACACGCGCTTGTGGTCCTGGGCGGAAGCCAGCGGGATCGCGGTCTCGCCGTCGCACAGCGCGAAGAAGCTGATCTCGCGGCCGGCCAGAAATTCCTCGATCACGACTTCAGCGCCGGCCTCGCCGAACGCCCCCTCGAACATCATGGCGATAGCGTCCTCGGCTTCGCGCACGGTCTTGGCGACCACGACGCCCTTGCCGGCGGCCAGCCCATCGGCCTTGACCACGATTGGCGCGCCCTGGCTCTGCACGTAAGCGCGCGCGTCCTCGGCATTGGTGAATCGCTCATAGGCACCGGTCGGGATGCCGAATTCGGTGCAGAGCGCCTTGGTGAACCCCTTGGAGCTCTCGAGCTGGGCGGCCGCCTTGCTAGGCCCGAACGCCTTGATGCCGGCGGCGGTGAGGTCGTCGACGATGCCGGCCGCCAGCGGCGTCTCCGGGCCGACCACCACGAGCTCGACCGCGTTCTTTTTGCAGAACTCGATCACCGCGGCGTGGTCGGCGACATCGAGCGCCACGCACTCCGCCTCCCGCGCAATGCCGGCATTGCCGGGCGCGCACCAGAATTTGGTCACCAGAGGGGAGGCTGCGATCTTCCATGCCAGGGCATGTTCGCGGCCGCCGGAACCGAGCAGGAGAATGTGCATCGATGGCTCAGAAAATGGGGTGGGCTTGCGGCGTCGGTCGCACGAATCGCGGTCGGTCTCAAGGGGGCTGGCCCCCGTACTCCCGCCATTCCAGGCCGCCGCGTCGAGCCGCTCTTACCCTCCCCTGGAGGGCCCCCTCCAGGGGAGGGTTTCGCGCCAGCTTCGGACGATCAGACCTGCTTCCCCGCGATGATCTCCTGCAACGTCGCGACATGCCGCGCGAAGGCGCCGCGGCCGACGGCGGTTGCGGTGACCGTGGTCTGCGGCTTCTTGCCGACGAAGGCCTTGTCGACGGAAACGTACCCCGCCTTGGCCAAGGTCTCGATATGTGCGCCGAGATTGCCGTCGGTGGCGCCGGTGAGCTTCTTCAGCCGCGCGAATTCCAGGCCGGTCGACTGCGGCAGCGCGTTCAGCGCCGCCATGATCTTCAGCCGCAGCGGCTGGTGGATGATGTCGTCGAGCTCGGCCAATTCTAGCTCCGCCGCATCCAGAGGCCGCCGATGATTAGACCGCCGCCATTGACGAACGCCATCCAGAGCGGAAACGCCTCACCGATGTAGAAGAAGCCGATCAACGTCAGCGCCGAAATGCCGAGACCAATCGCAACGAAGGCGTAACCGAACCAGAGACCCGCCAGCGCGTAGAACAGCATGAAGTAGAGCGGCCAGAACGCACCCAACTGGCGTGGCCCGAAATGGCCGATCACATTGGTACAGAGATAACCGAAGGCGAAGAACAACACGAACACCAGGAGCAGCCTGATGCCGAAGGCCGCACCATGCGGGTGATGTGGTGGATTGAACAAGCGAAGCGCAACCAGACCGCCGACGCCCATGACGTCTACGGCAACCCAGGCATAGACTGCGTAGACCGGCCAGAGCCAGGTCACGACATTCCCTGCAAAGACCAACACGCCCCACCACACGGCAGCGATGCTCGCCAGGTCATAGAGCTGCGATTGCTTCACGCGCCGGACGATGTCGTCGATATCGGCCAGCGCCGCGGACGCCTCCTTGCTGTCGATCATGACTGCCCTGCCCCGCGCGTCGCCACATCTTCGGCGATCGCGGAGACGGCCTTTGGATTGGTGACGATGCCCATGTGGTTGATGCCGTCGATGATCTTGACGTCAACCGATGGCTTCACCGCCTGCACGGCTTCCGCATATTTGTCCGAGATCATCATTTCGTCCTCGGCGCCGCCGAAGATCGTGATCGGGCGTGTCGTTGCCGGTAGATCGATGCGGTAGCCGCGCGTCGCGAAATTGCGCATCAGGCGGTCGGAATAGGTCGAGGTGAGGTATTTCGCCGAACTCGCCGGCACGGCCAAGGCCAGCACCGGAAGCTGCGAACAGCAGTCGATCCCGAGCCTGCGCAGCGCGGTCAGGCCGAGGAAGCGTGGGAGGTCCATGTTGGCCCAGCCGCCGGCCTTCGGCCTGTTGGTCGGCGCGTCATAGCCGAGATAGGGCGCGAGCAGCACGGTGCGGACGAACATGTCCTGCATGATCGGTGTCGCGGCAACGCGCAGCGAGAAGCCGGCGCCGGCGGAATGGCCGATCAGGATCAGCGGCAGATCAGGTGCGTTCCTGCGGACATGAGCGACGAAGTCGACGAGGTCGTCTTCGAGCTGGCCGACATAGCCGATGTCGCCGCGCGTGCCGGAGCCGCCATGGCCGCGGATGTCCAGCGCCCAGGTCTCCACCCCGCGCGCGGCGATCGCATGGGTCAGCGCGTGATTGACGGTGCCGCTGGAGCCGGAGGAGCCATGGATGAAAATCGCGCCGCGGCCCGTCTCCGGGCCTTTCGGCGCATAGTGGCGATAACCGATCCAGGTGCCATCGCGGGCCTGAAAGCGTTCGAGCGGTGGCAACGTGGACCAGTCGATGCCTTTGGCTGAATCCGAGACCGATCGCATCTCGGGCGGCCGCTCCAGCGGCGTTGAGATCATGGCGCCCAGGATCAGCGCCACGCCGCCGACGGCACACAAGGCCCATTTCAGGCCGGTCAAAACGCCGCGCAGCAGCCGGATCGCCATGGCTCATCTCCCGAAACTCATCAAACAATAGATAACTCTATATCACAGAGTACTCTCCCGATCAATATCCGGATTGGCGCCGGGGCGCGAAAATCCTTAACGTCGGGTCTGACCCCAAAATGCCGAATCGTTTGCTAGATGCCGCCTGCGGAACAACTGCTCAACGCGCCCGAATTCACCGTCTCCGAGCTCTCGCTGTCCCTGAAGCGGACGGTCGAGGACGCCTTTGGCCATGTCCGGGTCCGCGGCGAGATCTCCGGCTTTCGCGGGGCGCACTCCTCCGGCCATTGCTATTTCGCGCTCAAGGACGAGAGCGCCAAGATCGAGGCGGTGATCTGGAAGGGCGTGCACAGCCGCATGCGGTTCAAGCCCCAGGAGGGGCTCGAGGTCATCGCCACCGGCAAGCTCACCACCTATCCGGGCTCTTCCAAATACCAGATCGTCATCGAGGCGCTGGAGCCGGCCGGCATCGGCGCGCTGATGGCGCTGATGGAGGAGCGCAAGAAGAAGCTCGCCGCCGAAGGCTTGTTCGACGAGGCCCGCAAGCAGCTGCTGCCCTGGCTGCCGGAGGTGATCGGCGTCGTGACGTCGCCGACCGGCGCGGTCATCCGCGACATCCTGCATCGGCTGGAGGATCGCTTTCCGCGCCGCGTGCTGGTGTGGCCGGTCAAGGTGCAGGGCGAAGGCTCGGCCGAGCAGGTCGCGGCCGCGATCCGCGGCTTCAACGCGCTGCCCGAAGGCGGCAGGATTCCGCGACCCGATGTCCTGATCGTCGCGCGCGGCGGCGGCTCGCTGGAGGATCTCTGGTCGTTCAACGAGGAGATCGTGGTGCGCGCGGCGGCCGACAGCATGATCCCGCTGATCTCGGCGGTCGGGCACGAGACCGACATCACGCTGATCGATTTCGTCGCCGACAAGCGCGCGCCGACGCCGACGGCGGCGGCCGAGATGGCGGTGCCGGTGCGCAGCGACTTGTTCGTCGAGGTCGCCGATCTCGCCCGCCGCACCCGCGCCTGCTGGCAGCGCGGCCATGAAAACCGCCGCAACGAGCTGCGCGCGGCCGCGCGCGCGCTGCCGGCGGCCGGCGACCTGCTCGCGATCCCGCGGCAGCGGCTGGACTCGGCGGGCGCGTCCCTGCCCCGTGGCCTCAAGGCCAACACGCACGCGCATTTCCGCAGGTTTACGGCCGCCAGCGCCAAGCTGACGCTGCGGGTGCTGCACGGCCAGATCGCGCAGGCCGATCACCGCCTCACTGTTTGCGGCGAGCGGCTCGGCCTCTCCGCGCGCTCGCTGCTGCGGCGGCGGCGCGACCACTTTGCCGGGCTCGAGCTTCGCCTGCGCGCCTCAAAGCTCTCCAACGCGCAGGCCCAGCGCAACGCGATTCTCCGCCAGCGCGAGCGCACGCATCGGCTGTCCGAGCGCGCGCAACGCGCGCTCGTCACCCTGCTGCAACGGCTCGATGCGCGTGTCGCGAACAGCGGCAAGCTGCTCTCCGCGCTATCCTACCGCAGCGTGCTCGCGCGCGGCTTTGCATTGGTGCGCGATGAAACCGGCCACCCCCTGCATGCGGCCGACAGCGTCGGACCGAATGCGCGGCTCGAGATCGAATTTGCCGATGGCCGCGTGGCCGCGACTGCGGATGCGGACCGCCCGGCGCCTGCGGCGAAGCGCGCCCCGGCGCAACAGAAGCCGGCCGCACAGGAGACAAAGCCCGCGCCGAAGCGCGTGGCCAAACCGGTGGATCAGGGTAGCCTATTTTAGGCGCGGGTCTCGGTGTCATTCCCCGCGGATGCGGGGAAGCCAGTACGCCGCGGCTTGTCGGTGAATCACAGACGTCTCGGCGTACTGGGGCGCCCAAGCCGGGCGATGACAGAGAGTGTGTAGGAACCAGCGTAGCCACAAGCTCGTCATTGCGAGGAGCGAAGCGACGAAGCAATCCAGAATCCCTCCGTGGAGAGACTCTGGATTGCTTCGCTGCGCTCGCAATGACGGAGCATGTGGAGGTATTACGGCTCTACCTACACGACAACCCCGCGTCGATCGTGGTCCAGAAGCCGCAATGTTCCGGCACGAGCTGTGGCGCGCCGGCGTGGGCTTCAAACAGGAAGATCGCGACGGTGAAGACGATCAGGGCGGAGGCGAACAGGACGATACGGCTACGCATATGACACGCGTTTAGTCGACATCGTGGTCGAATGATGGCATGGCCATGTGCTGAAAAACGGCGCCGCGCGCGATCCGTAGATGCCGGTCGGCCATCATGGTCCGTACAGGGCGGTGGTCGATGCGACGCTGTCCGCCTGATGTTGTTCCTCGGGCGGCCCCGCTTCCAGATTTGTGGTCCGCATGAGCGCCGCGATCTGCGGGACCGACCTCCCCGAATGTCGCTTCGCTCGTTCGGGCTACGGCGCCGCGATCACCGCGCCAGCCATTCCGCGACGTCCTTCTGCGATTCCGCGCGGGCCTGCATATCGGTGCCGAGATGACCATGCTCGGGCGCGGCTACGTCGGTGCCGCCGGCGGCTGCGTGCAGTGGCGTGTTGGCGCGGTCGAAATCGTGATAAGCGCCGGGATAGACCACGATGCGCGCAAGCGCGCTGCGGCCGCGCGCGCCATCCACCATCTGGCGGCAGGCCGGCGGCGACGAGACGTCGTCATTGGCGCCGATCAGCACCAGGGTCGGCACCCGCGTGCTCCAGCCGAGGCCGGCGGAGATCCGGCAATCGGGATAGAAGGCGACCGCGGCACGGAAATCCGGGTCCAGATCGCGGGCGGCACTCTGCGGCCGCACTGCCCAGAGCAGCGCGCTGGCGCCGTTGGCCCAGCCGATCAGGCTGACGCGGTCGCGCGCCACCCAGTTCTGCTTCATCAGCCAGGCGCGTGACGCCGCGATGTCGGTGACGCGTTCACGGCGCGCCTTAACGTGCATCTCCTTGACGCGACATTGCGGCCCGAGCTCGCGCGAGCCGTAGCTGTCAGGCAGCAGCACCGCATTGCCGGCCCTCAGCAGCCGCTCCGCCCAGTCGCGATAGCGCGGCAGGACGGAATCGGAATGGCCACTGAGCCCGCCGCAGCCGTGCAGCGCGATCACGGCCGGAAAAGGCCCCTCGCCCTCGGGCTTGTAGAGCTGCGCATGCAGGACGCCCGACGACAGCGGGATGTCGACCTGCTGCGGCACCGGCGCGGCGTGCGCGGCCGACGTCAGGAGCGTCAGGAACAGGGCGGTCAGTCGAAGGCGCATCGGACCCTGCGTCAAGATCCTTCGTCCAAGCACTATCACGCGGAAACGGCGCCAAAACATCACAAACCGGTGGGTTTACCGGGCGGACAAGCCACCCTATCTATGCTACATCCAGCCCGACACATTATGCCCTCCAAGGTTTTCCACGGAGAGGCCTTCCACGGAGACTTTCGACCGTGCTGAACAAGTTCGGCCCCTCGGGCCATGGCGAAGCGCAGGTGCAATATCTTGACGGCGATTTCCGCGTGATCTCGCCGGGCACCTATGTGCGTTGTGCCATCACCGACGCGCGCATCCCGCTCGACGAACTGAAGTACTGGAGTGTGGATCTGCAAGAAGCCTACGCCACGCCTGCCGCCGTGCTCCAGCGGCATTTCCCCGGCGTGCCGAAGCCGCAGGCCTAAGGCCCCGCCCGCGCGTCTATTGCTGCTCCCGGCCATCCGCGCCCACACACGTCTTGATGAAAGTCTTGCGGGCCTCGCCGACGATCTTCTGATCAACCGCCTGCTTGAGGCAGTCGACCCGCGCCTGCGCCATGCAGAGCTGCATCTGGTCGCGTTTGTCCTGTCCCTTCAGATTTTGCGCCGTGGCGAGGCACGTGACGCGCTTGGTCGCGGGAACCGGCACCGCACTTGTCGGATTCGCCGGAGCGGCGGCAGGCGGCGGCGAGGAGGTCTGAGCAAGCGCGGGCAAAACCGGCAGACATGCAGGCTGGCGACAAAGATCGCGGATCGCAATTTCATCGAATTCTCCTGATCGGAGCTATATCGATAGCGCACGGCCATGAATGTCGGCTGAATGTCAGCTGATGTCTAAAATTGTCTCGCTCCCGTTGGGCCTCATTTAAGTCGGTCTGCACCACATTGTGGCGGGAAAAAGTGGCAGGCGGGCAGAAGCGCATGGACCCTCGGAGACTTTGCAGCCGTTCGTTCGATGCATCATCGTGCCCAGCGGATCATGCTCGTCGGCGCGGACGCACGATTAGCCTGCTTCAACGATTCGCCCGAGATCAGTCGGGCAGCTATGTGCTCATTTCGGCGCTGCTGATGCCGGTCCTGGTCGGCACCGCGGGCCTCGGCACGGAAGTCGGCTGGTGGTACTACAAACACAAGAATATGCAGAGCGCGGCTGACTCGGGCGCGGTCAGCGCTGCGACAGCGGCGAGTGCGGGCACCGACCCCTTGTCCGAAGCCAAGGCGGTGACGGCAAACTACGGTTACGCGAACGGGTCGAACAACGTCACGGTCACGGTGAACCAGCCACCGAAGACAGGCAATCATGCTTCGAATTCGCAGGCCATCGAAGTCATCGTGAGTCAGCCGCAGCAGCGGCTGCTATCAGCCTTGTTCGGCTCGGATCCTGTGCTCATAACCGCACGCTCTGTCGCCCTGCCAAATTCCGGGACAGGCTGCGTACTTGCGCTCAACTCGAGCGCAAGTCCCGCCGTCAACGTCAGCGGCGGCAACCAGCTCAACCTGATCAAGTGCAACCTTTACAGCAACTCGAGTGCAAGTCCCTCGCTCAACGTTGCCGGCAGCGCCTCCGTCGCTGCAAATCAGGTCGGAGTGGTTGGCGACGTCTCCGGCGCGAGCAGCATCACGGCGAGCAACGGTATCAAGACGCACATATCGCCCGTCGCCGACCCCTACGCCAACGTTTCTCCCCCCGCGAGGCCGAGTTGCACCAACGCCAAGATTACGGTCAACGCCAACGGAAAAACGAACTCGCTCGACCCCGGCTGCTACATGGGCAGCATTACGGTCAATGCCGGCGCAGTCCTGAATCTGAGTCCAGGCATCTATTATCTGGACGGGGCCAACTTGAGCGTCGCTGGAAACGCCACAATCGCGGGCAGCGGCGTGACCCTGGTGTTTACAGGCTCGGGAAGCGACTGGGGCACCGCTTCGATCGGCAGCAACGCGACCATCAACCTGACGGCACCAACCAGCGGCCCCACGAAAGGCATCGTCATGTACGGCGACCGCAATATGCCGGCCGGGACTGCTTTCAATCTCACCGGTGGCAGCACACAGAATTTCGGCGGCGCCATCTATCTGCCAAAGGCCAATCTCAGCTTCAGCGGCGGCAACGGCACGAGCACATCCTGCACCAAGATCATCGCGGACACGCTGACGTTCAGCGGCACGTCGAACCTCCAGGTCAATTGCACCGCGCTCGGCACCGCGACCATAGGTTCGCAAACCGCACAGCTCATCGAATGAGGTTTGGGTCAATGCAAATTCAGAGCGTCTCATCCAGGCGCCGTCGTCGGTTGCTTGATTCTCTAACAGGGCACGTGCGCGCTGCTGTCAGCGACAAACGCGGCGTTGCGGCCGCCGAATTCGGCATCTTGATCCCGGTGCTGTCCCTGATGGTCGTTTCCGTAACGGACATCGGGCTTGCACTGTATCGCAAGATGCAGGTCGAAAATGCCGCACAAGCGGGAGCGCAATACGCAATTGCGCGCGGCTTTAACGCGAGCGGCATTTCGAACGCCGTAAGAAGTGCCACCAGCGCCACGGACATCACCGCCTCACCTCCGCCGGTCCAATTTTGCGGATGCCCAACGAGTGCAGGTGTCAGCACTGTCACCTGCGGGACGGTTTGCACCGGCGGCGCGCAGGCTGGAACGTATACGACGGTCTCGGCGCGGGCGACGTACTATACCATCATCGATTACCAGATTGTGGCGGCCACATACACTTACAGCGCGCAATCCACTGCGAGGCTGCAGTGAAACTCGCGGCACTATGGCAAGACAATCGAGGCGCATCCGCGCTGGAATTTGCGCTGACCGCTCCGGCGTTCTTCCTGTTCATATTTGGGATCATCGAATGCGGGCTGCTGTTCTGGACTCAGCTGGGAATCCAGCATGGGAGCGAAATGGCAGCGCGTTGCGCAACCGTCAACAGCACGCTCTGCCCAAGCAGCAGTGCCATCACCAGTTACGCTGCGCAGCAGGCGTTCGGCCTCACGCTCCCTGCGGAGACATTCACCTTTTCTGCGTCAGCATGCGGCAACGAGGTCAGCGCGAGTTATGCATTCACGTTCCCGCAGATTCTCAACCTCTCTCCGGTGACGCTGACCGCCCGGGCATGCTTTCCGAGTTGAGGTCGTGGGAGACAAGAGCGCAGCCACCTGCAACAGGGGCGCAGCTTCTCGCGCGACTTGGGATGGAGACGATGTGCGCGCGCACCTGAACCGCGGTTCCCGCAGCCGAAATGATTTTCGCCGTACGAT
The DNA here is from genome assembly GCF_023073795.1 of Bradyrhizobium sp. 159. Lineage (NCBI taxonomy): Bacteria > Pseudomonadati > Pseudomonadota > Alphaproteobacteria > Hyphomicrobiales > Nitrobacteraceae > Bradyrhizobium > Bradyrhizobium sp. 159. The sequence continues at coordinate 198,132 of NZ_JADPKE010000005.1, forward strand.
CCGCGTTGCATCAAAGATTACTTGCACTCCGTGGCTCGTCATTTCACGCTGTAGTTGGATTCTTTGTCGCAAATCGGCGCTCTTAAGTTGTTTGACGAAGTCTTGGTGAAACAATGGGCTGCTATATTGCGTGTTAGGTAATTAGCCCTGCTCCTTTTATCGCGCAGACAATCAAGTCAGCCAAACGGCGATCGAGCTTTGGAACTGGCGCAGTCTGTGAACGGGCTCATATCGAAGAGTCATCCGGCGGGCTACGATCACCTCGAAAAATGCGCGGTGGAATATCTGTAAATCAAATTCAAACGATGGGGGTGAATCATGCCCACCATATTGGACCTGCTCTATCGTGAATATTGCCGCGCCCGCCTCGCTGAAATGCGGAAGCAGCTTCTGATCTCAGCCGAACGCTCTGAAGCTCTCGAAGCGCACAATCATCCTGCAGCTCAGGGTGAGGATGAGAGGACGGACGCGCAGCGCAAAATCGGTTGCGGCGTGCCGAATTGAAGCGGCCGAGGACCGGCGATCTCTCCCGCGTGCAGTGACCAAGCACTTGGCAACAGATTGGGAGGAAGCAATGAATACACCCGAATGCTATACTGTCATGGTAGCCTGTGCCTCATGCCTGACCATTGTCGGGTTAATGGCCGTCGGGGTGTGGTGAGCATGACTGAATGCTGAACGGCGGTCGCAGGCCGTTACCAAGGCCGCTGGCAAGCAGGTTCGGTCGGCGTATGGCGCCGAACCCAGCACGATGCCCTCGGCTTGCAAACTTGATTGTTGCTGTGACGTGAACGTTGCCGCCGCTTGGTGCCGCGGCGGCTTCGCTTCAGATCCGGATGTCAGCTTCCAGGCGGGGCATACGAAGAACGCAGCCTTGCCGCGTTCTGGCGGACCTGCTTGATCTCGTCCTGCGTGAACAGCCGAGTCAGTTTCACGTTCTGCAGGGTGCCCGCCGCGACGGTCAGGCCGGAAATGGCCGGAGCGGCACTCGGGTCAGGCACGTCGAAAATCACCAAAACGCCGGGGCCGTCGGCCGCAACGCTGTACATCGAGATCAGCCTTCCGCCGGCCGCTTCGATGAGTTTTCGAGCCGCCTCCTGGCGATCGGTCGTGGGATTTTCCAGAATGGCCTCGAGGGAGCGTGATGTGTATTGTCCGGTGAGGCAAAAATGCATGGCATGTTCTCCTCTGTGCTCTTGGAATCTGCTCTCTGTGCTCTTGGCAATAACTTGCCTTGCCGCGAACTGGTCGTTGCGGCCGTCGTATCTGAAATGATGAAGGTAGGGCCCGCCGTGGGCATAAACGCCGCCGATGATTGCCGGGAGTTCGGCACGTCCCGGTGACGGCTCTCATGAAAGGCTATATCAGGTCCCAAACGTGCGGAAGAGAATTCGTCAGCCGCGACACTTCGCTTTTGGCGCTACGGCAGAGACGCTGGCCTAACGTGTGAGATCAACGTGTGCTGAACCGCCGCTCGCGCGCCCTGTACAGGTGGTCGCTGATCACTTCCTGCAGCTTTGCCGGATCGTCGAACTCAAGTTGCACGGCGAACGCCACGATGCCCTCGGGCACGCCCTCACGGCCGCGCAGACGCGCGAGATCCTTTTCCGTGGTCACCAGCGTGAGCTGCTCGCGCCGGGCCTGCACCGCGAGTGCGGCGAGCTCGTCATCCGAGAACATGTGGTGATCGGCAAACCGGCGCGTGCGTGCGACGTCGATGCCGCTGGCGCGCAAGCCGCGGAAGAAGCGCTCGGGATCGCCGATGCCGGCGAAGGCGAAAACCCGCTTGCCAAGGAGCTGCGCGAGCGAGGCCGCATTCGGCTTCAGCCGTGCGCGCAGCTCCGGCTTGTCGCGCTTGGCAAGCTCGGCCGCGACATCGTTCGCGGCACGCCCGTCGCCGATCAGGACCAGCGCATCGGTGCGCGCGAGCTGCGCCTGCAGTGGCGCGCGCAGGGGACCGGCGGGAAACACCTTGCCGTTGCCGAGGCCGCGCTCGCTGTCGATCACGATCAGCGAGGCGTCCTTGTGCAGACGCGGGTTCTGGAAGCCGTCGTCCATCAGGATCACGGTGGCGCCTTGCGACTTCGCCAGCGCGACGCCCTCGAGGCGATCACGCGCGACCGCGACGGGGACCTCGCGCGCCAGCATCAGCGGCTCGTCGCCGACGTCGGAAGCGGTGTGACGCGCCCGGTCGACCATAATCGGACCTTTCAGGCGTCCGCCATAGCCGCGGCTGAGCACCACCGGGATCTCACTGAGCTCGCGCAGTAGCTTGGTCAACGCCAGCACGGTCGGCGTCTTGCCGGCACCGCCGACATGGTAGTTGCCGACGCAGATCACGGGAATGCCGGCGTCAAAGCCCTGGCGCGCCATGCGACGCGCAGTGATCGCGCCGTAGAGCGCACCCAGAGGACTGAGGACATGCGACTGCGGGGAGCGTGGCCGGTACCAGAAGGCCGGCTCACGCATTGGCGGCTCCCATCTCGATCCGCAGTTGCAACAGGTAGGGCTCGAGTGCCGCCATGGTGCGATCGAGCGCGCCGCCGAGCTGCTCGACCACGCCCGCGCCGGCGCGCTGCATCTTGTCGCGCGCGGTGGGATCGGCCAGCAATTGGCCGAGCTGCTTGACCAGCGCTTCCTGCGTGTCGACCTGGCGCGCCCCGCCGCGCCCGTCGAGCGTCTCGTAGACATCGGCGAAATTGAAGACGTGCGGACCATGGATGATGGCGGCACCGAGCTTGATCGCCTCGATCGGGTTCTGGCCGCCATGATGGATCAGCGATCCGCCCATGAAGACGATCGGCGAAAGGCGATAGAACAGGCCGAGCTCGCCCATGGTGTCGGCGACATAGAGGTCGGTCGTCGCCGCCGGCAGCTCCTCGCGCGAGCGCAATGCCGGCTTGAGGCCCGAGGCGGTGATCAGACCCGCGATCGAGGAGCCGCGGTCCGGATGGCGCGGCACGATCACGGTCAGAAGCTGCGGGAAGAAGCCGGCGAGGCTTCGATGCGCCGCGATCAGCATCTCGTCTTCGCCCGGATGGGTCGAGGCCGCGACGATGATCGGCCGCCCGCGCGTCATCGCCATCAGCCGCTCAAGCCTGGCGGGATCGGCCGGCGGCGCCGGGACGTCGAGCTTGAGATTGCCGGTGGTGAGGACGTCGCGGCCGCCGAGCGCGGCAAAGCGCTCGGCATCCGTCTTCGATTGTGCCAGACAAATGTCGAACCGGGAAAGCAGCGCCGAGATGGTGCCGTGCATGCGCCGCCAGCGCGGGAACGAGCGCGGCGACATCCGCCCGTTGATCAGCACCATCGGCACGCGGCGCGCCGCGCCGGCGAGGATCAGGTTGGGCCACAGGTCGGATTCGATGAACAGCGCCAGCGACGGCTTCCAATGATCGAGGAAGCGCGCGACGTAGCGCGGGGAATCATACGGCACGTATTGATGGATGACGTCGGGCGGGAAGCGCTTCGCCACCACGGCCGCCGAGGTGACGGTGCCGGAGGTGAGCAGGATGCGCAGATTGAGATCGCGCAGCCGCTCGATCAGCGCTGCCGCAGCCAGAACCTCGCCGACGCTGGCGCCGTGGATCCACACCAGGGGGCCATGTGGCCGCACGTCCCGCGACAAGCCCCGCCGCTCGCTGACGCGCGCGGGATCCTCCTTGCCCTGTTTCAACCGCCGCTTGATCAGCGCGGGCGCGAGCGGCACCAGGCCGGAGGCCAGGCGCTGATACATTCGCAGCGTCATCGGCAGCGGGTCAGGCATCTTCCGGTCCCGGGCGCCCGAGTTGCGCATAGGCGCGGCGGGTCGCCTCGTTCAACGTCTCCTCCAGCTCCAGCCGAAGCGCTTCCATGGTTGCGGCGTCGGCATCCGGTGGAACGTGGATTTCCTTGATGCCGACCAATGCGCCTCGCCCGAATGGCAAATTGATGGTGGTGCGGTCCCAGTTCTTGAGCCGGATGAAGCGGCTGGTCGCCATTGCGAAAGGCATGATCGGCCGCCCCGATTCCCGTGCCAGCATGATGATGCCGAGCCCGGCCACGCGCGAGCGTTTGGGGACATCGGCGGTCAGCGCGACATTACAACCGTCCTGGAGCGTCCGCACCATTTCCTTGAAGGCGCCGACCCCGCCCTTGCGGTGGAAGGCGCCGCCGTGATCGCCGGAACCACGGATGGTGCCGATCCCGAGCCGCTCGGCGGCGATCGCATTGAACTCGCCGTCGCGATGACGGGAGATCAGCACCTTGGCGCGGTACCAATCCTTGTTCTTGATGAAGGGGGTGAGGAAATGCTGGCCGTGCCAGAAGGCGAAGATCGCCGGGATCTGCGGCTCGACGCGGTCATAGACGTCAGGCGGATCGAACCTGAACTTGTTGGTCCGCCAGACCAGACGCAGATATTCAGCCGCCAGGACCCCGACGGCACGCTGAATAAAGCTGCTTCGCAGCGTATTGCGAAGCAGTTTTTTCAACGCGCCGGTTCTTGATTGGGGTCGAGCAGGCGGTGGAGATGGACGATGAAATAGCGCATCTGCGCGTTGTCGACCGTGCTCTGCGCCTTGGCTCGCCAGGCCGCGTGCGCGGTGGCGTAGTTCGGATAGAGGCCGACGATGTCGACGTCGTCGAGGTTCTTGAAGGTGTTGTGCTCGAGATCGACGAGCTCGCCACCGATGACGAGATGAAGCAGTTGTTGCGGGGCACTATCTGGCATGGGTTCTCTTCCTAACGGGCTGCCCGGCAAAGCAGTGTTCGACAAGCACGACGAAGCGCTTAGGGCAAGGGGCGGTTTCGAAAATGCGCGACAATGCCCGCATGACGATCGCGTCCCGCTGCCACCAGCACCCCGTGCGCCACTTCCCGGCGGTTATAGAGGATGGGTTCTCCGGAGAGGTCACTCATCTTACCACCCGCTTCCTGCACGATCAAATCGGCCGCCGCAAGGTCCCAATCATGGCTGTTGCCGCCCGCAAAGGCCGCATCCAGCGCGCCATCGGCGACCCGGCACAGACGCAGCGCGAGCGAGCCGATTCGCGGATGCAGCTTGATCTCACCGCCCGTGGCATTGAGCCGCTCGACCAGCGGCTTCGGGCCGGCGACGCGCGCGAAGTCGAACTCGGACCCGGACGTCGCCCGCACCGGCGCCCCGTTCAGCGTCGTGCCCTGGCCGCGGACCGCGAAGAAGAATTCATCGCGCGCCGGTGCGAACACCGCGGCAAGCACCGGTGAGGTATCCTCGACCAGCGCGACGCTCACGCACCAATCGTCATGACCGCCCAGATAATTGCGCGTGCCGTCGATGGGATCGACGATCCAGGTCAGTCGCCGCGACAGCCGTGCCGCATCGTCGGCACTTTCCTCGGACAGCCAGCCATAGTCAGGCGTCGCAGCGCGCAAGCGCGTTTCGAGCAGATTGTTGACCGCGATGTCGGCTTCCGACACCGGCGAGGATGCCCCCTTGATCCACTTCTTCAGCTCGGTGCGGAACATCGACTGCGCCAGCGCGCCCGCGTCCCGCACCGCGTCCTTCAGCAGCGCCGCATCGCGTGTCAGGATGGTCGCGTCTGGGGATTGCGCGTCAGCGTCCGCCAAGCGTCAAACCCTCGATGCGCACCGTCGGCGCATTGATGCCGTAGCGGAATTCGAGATTGTTCGCCGGCTGCATTGACTTGAAGATCTCGAATAGATGTCCGGCGATCGTCACCTCGCTGACGGGATAGGTGATCTCGCCGTTCTCGATCCAGAAGCCGGAGGCGCCGCGGCTGTAATCGCCGGTGACGCCGTTGACGCCGGAGCCGATCAGGTCGGTGACGTAGAAGCCCTGCTTGATGTCCGCGATCAGCTCGGCCGGCGTCGGCGTGCCGGCCTCGAGATGCAGGTTGTACGGCCCGGGCGACGGCGAGGAGGAGACGCCGCGATGGGCGTGGCCGGTGGTGGTGAGGCCGAGCTCGCGCGCGGTGGCGCAGTCGAGCAGCCAGGTCGTCAGCACGCCCTCGTCGACCAGCGCGATCTTCCTCACCGCGACGCCTTCGGCGTCAAACGTCTGCGAGCGCAGGCCGCGCTTGCGCAAGGGATCGTCGACGATGCGAATGTTCTTCGCGAACAGCTGCTGGCCGAGCTTGTCCTTCAAGAAACTGGTCTTGCGCGCGATCGAGGCGCCGTTGATGGCGCCGACGAGATGGCCGACCAGGGAGCCCGCAACGCGCGGATCGAACACGACGGGCACCTTGCAGGTCTCGACCTTGCGCGGATTGTAGCGCGCCACCGTGCGCTCGCCGGCGGAACGGCCGACGGTTTCCGGCGACAACAAATCGGCGCCGTGTGGCGCCGAGGTGAAGTCGTAGTCGCGCTCCATGCTGGTGCCTTCGCCCGATATGGCGGTGGCGGAAATGCCCTGGCTGGAGCGTAGGTAAGAGCCGTGGAAGCCGGTAGAGGTGACGAGCACCATGCCGCCGATGCCGGCGGAAGCCGAGGCGCCGCCGGATTTGGTCACCCCCTTCACGCCGAGCGCCGCAGCTTCGGCCGCAAGCGCGCGGCGCTCGAGCTCTGAGGTCGTAGGCAGGTCGGGATCGAGCAGGTCGAGATCGGGGAAGTCGCGCGCGAGCAGCGCGGGATCGGCTAGGCCGACATATTTGTCGTCGGGCGCAACACGCGCCATCGCCACCGCGCGTTCGGCGAGCTTGGTCACGGCATCGCCGCTGACGTCGTTGGTCGAGACCACCGCCTGGCGCTGGCCGACCAGCACGCGCAGGCCGACATCGTCGCCCTCGGACCGCTCGGATTCCTCGACGCGGCCGTCGCGCACCTCGACGCCCTGCGAGACTCCGCGTACTGCGACGGCATCGGCTGCATCAGCGCCGGCGCGCTTGGCGGCCTCGACCAGCCGCTGCGCGAGATCGGAGAGCGCGGACTGATCGAACAGGTCGCGATGGGCCTGCGACGACATTTGGGTCGAAAGCGTCGAGCTTGCGGATGGTGAAGAGTTCACGAACGAAATCCTGTTGGGGCGGGTTCGGGACCGGAACCCACAGATGTGCCCTGATAGCGCGGACTTCAAGCATTTTCAGCCCGCCAAAAGCTCAGATTCGCAGCTCTCGCGCAACGTCTCGTCAATCATGCGCGCCAAGGTCTTGTCAATCATGAGCAGCAGTGACGGTGGGTTAACCAGCCTTTTTAAGCGGTTTCGGAAAGGCGCGCGCTAAGGTCCTCGCATCGACCGGGAACATAATCCCGGCGGGGAGAACTAAAGCCGTGAGGCGTCAAACAGCAACATGCGGGGTCGCTCCCGCCGGGTCGAGCCGCTCCTTGCGGCTCGACCCTCTTTCCCTTCCGGTCCGCTTCGATGCGCACGATCCGCGCGCCGACGGACATGTCAGGCAGATCGAGCTTCATCGCGAGCGTGTCGTGCTGCGCCGTGCCGTTCGCGGCATGCAGATGGCCATCAACGTCCGTGTCAGCGACTTCACCGGCGTCGCGCTGCGCGGCAATGACGAGGTGCAGACCCTCGTCCTCGTGCATCGCGATCCCTCGCTCTCCATTCCGCTGCTGGTCGGCGCCGAGGCCGACGAGATCGCGCAAGCCTGGGCGATCTGGAGCGAGATCTTCGCGCTTCCGCAGCTCGACGAAGGCGCACGCAAACCCGCGCCGCGCCGCCGTCGCGCCAACGCGATCCGCGCCCGCCGCCCGAAATTCTTGATGCGCCGGCGCACCGGCATCGCGCGCGAACTCACCGTGCATCAGGGCGAACGCGAGATCATTGCAAGGGATTGAGTGGCAACTACGCCGCCCGCATTGCCGCGTCGGCGAGTAATCCTGCAAATAGCAACAGCCCCGCATCGCGGTTCGACTTGAACAGGCGCAGGCACAGTTCGGGATCATCGATCCTCAGCCGCACGATCTGCCACGCCAGATGCACGGCGAAGGCCGCAAGGCCGAGCCAGGCCAGCCAGCCCGCATCGCCTGAAGCCAGCGCGACGCCGATCAGCATCACCGCAAAGCCATAGAACAGGATCAGCGCCTGGTGCGTATGCGCGCCGAACAGGCGCGCGGTGGATTTGATGCCGATCAGCGCGTCGTCCTCGGCGTCCTGATGCGCGTAGATCGTGTCATAGCCGATCACCCATGAAATGGCGCCGGCATAGAGCACGAGCGCGGTGACGTCGATGCGTCCGAAGGTGACGGCAAATCCCATCAGGGCGCCCCAGGAGAAGGCCAGCCCGAGCACGATCTGCGGCCACCAGGTGATGCGCTTCATGAAGGGGTAGATCGCGACGATCAAGAGCGAGGCGATGCCGGTCAGGACCGCGAAGCGGTTGAACTGCAACAGCACCACGAGACCGATCAGCGCCTGTGCGACCATGAAGAGCAGCGCCTGCTTCGTGGTCACCTGCCCTGACGGCAGCGGCCGCGAGCGGGTGCGCTCGACCTTGTCATCGAGGTCGCGGTCGGTGATGTCGTTCCAGGTGCAGCCGGCTCCGCGCATCACGAAGGCGCCGATGAAGAACAGCACGATGGTGAGCGGCAGGCCGCGGATCTCGTGCGCCATGCCGGCGGCGAGCGCCGCCGACCACCAGCACGGCATCAACAGCAGCCAGGAGCCGATCGGACGGTCGAAGCGGGACAAGCGCAAATAAGGCCGCGCCCATTGCGGCGCGAGCGTATCGACCCAGTTGCCTGTAGAGTCGGCAACGCGGGCGGATGTATCGCTCATCGGGTCAGGACGTTGCCGTTGAGCGTATCGAAGGTGCTGCCGCCCTTCTTGCCGGCATTGGCTTCCGGCGCCGAGCCCGAACCCAGCACCTCGCTCAGCGACGGGCCGGCCGGGCGCGCCTGCTGCTGCTGCATCTGCTGCGCGACCATGCAGACCTTCTTCTGCATGGCCTCGGTGTTCTTGTGGCCGGTCTTCATCTGCTCGCCGATCTGCGGCGGGATTCCGCATTTGGCGGCGTGGGACTCGATGTACTTGATCATTTTCAGCTCAGCCTGGCTGAAGTTGCCGATCAGCTTGCACGCCTCGTCCGGCGGCGCATGACGGTCGCTCGCGGCCTTGATCAGCTTGCCGCGCTTCTCGGCTTCCTCGCGGAGCGGAATGAAGGCCTTCATGCAGTCCTCGCCGGGACCGCCTTGCGTCGGCGGAGCTGCGCTGAAAGCGCCGGCACCGCCGATCGGCGCGGCGCCGTTGACGGGAAAGGATGATTGCGGCGCCGTGCCGACGGAGGCAACGGGTGCCGAGCCGTTCACGGGCGGAAAGGCGGAGCTGGTGGCGGCCTGGTTTGGCAGCGGTGCCGGGAACGCGCTTTGCGCATTAGCGCCCGCAGCACCCATGGCGACCATGGCGGCGGCAGTGATCGGGACCATCAGGCGACGGATCATGAAGGCAGTCTCTCCGGCAGGAGCTTACGGGTTCGGCGTCTTCCAATCGAAGCGCAACCAGCGTGTTCGCGTTTTTACGATTCCCGCCGGGGCTTAACAACCCGTTGAATAGGGCAAGAGCGCGGCGCGGAGACGCACCAATTCGTCGATATTTACCCCCAAAAATACTGGTTTCGGTTAAGAACGGCGGCAAATTGGACCTTTGAACCATGCCTTCCCACGATTTTCGCGCCCCTCGCCTGTTCGTCGACGCCCCCCTCGCCCAAGACGCCAGGGTGCAGCTCGACCGCGACCAGAGCAATTATCTGGGCAACGTGCTCCGGCTGCCCGCCGGGGCCGAGGTTTTGGCGTTCAACGGCCGGGACGGCGAGTGGCAGGCTGCCATCGAAGGCCGCAAACGGCCGGATGGCCTTGTGATCCTTCAGCAGACCCGGCTTCAGGACGGGCTGCCTGACGTGGCCTACGTGTTCGCCCCGCTCAAGCATGCCCGGCTGGATTACATGGTCCAGAAGGCCATCGAGATGGGCGCCGCCAGGCTCCAGCCGGTCCTAACCCGGTTCACCCAGGCCTCCCGGGTCAACACCGAGCGAATGCGCGCCAACGTCGTCGAGGCCGCCGAGCAATGCGGTATCCTCAGCATCGCCTCGGTGGCCGAGCCGGTGCCGCTGGAGCGGTACCTCAGCCAGCGCGCCGCAGACCGCCTGCTCATCTTCTGCGATGAGGCGGCCGCGGTTGCAAACCCCGTTCAGAGCCTGCAGAACGCACGCGAGGCCGGCAAAGGTATCGACGTGCTGATCGGCCCAGAAGGGGGCTTTGCCGAGGAGGAACGGGCGCTGCTGCTGCGGCAGCCGAAAATCCTGCAGCTGGCGCTCGGCCCGCGGATCATGCGGGCCGACACCGCCGCGGTGGCGGCCCTGGCGCTGGTGCAGGCGGTGCTGGGCGATTGGGGCAAGTCCACCTAATCCGGGGAATTGCCCACCCGTTAAGCGATTGATCCTTTGGAGGTCGAAACCGCATTCGGGCCATGCTAAGGGCTGCGCCAATTCCCGTCCCTTCCCTTGCCTGCCCGGTTCCACCGGGACGATGGACCTCTATTATGACCGCGACCGCCACCTCAAATGCTGCCGGCTCCGCCGCCTGGGCGGATACGCTGCTGTTGTCGTTCGCGCAGGCGGGCTATGTCAGGGCCGAGCCCGCCATCCTGCAACCGGCCGAGCCGTTCCTGGACCTCTCGGGCGAAGACATCCGCAAGAGCCTGTACCTGACCACGGACCTCTCGGGCGAGGAGCTCTGTCTGCGCCCGGACCTGACCATTCCGGTGGCGCGCGATTACCTCGCCTCTGGCCGTGCCGGCCAAGCGGCCGGGTTCAGCTATCTCGGCCCGGTGTTCCGATACCGCGGCGGCCAGGCCAGCGAGTTTCTCCAGGCCGGCATCGAGTCCTTCGGCCGCCAGGACCGCGCCGCGGCGGATGCCGAGATGCTGGCGCTGGCCCTGGAGGCAACTGCCGCCTTCGGTGTCGGCGACGTCGAGATCCGCACCGGTGACGTCGCGCTGTTCAATGCCCTACTCGACGCGCTCGATCTCTATCCGGTCTGGCGCCGCCGCCTGGTCAAGGATTTCAACCGCAAGATCAGCCTGGAGCAGGATCTGGAGCGACTGGCGGCCGCGGCCACCGCGACCCGCAGCGAATATGAGGGCGTGCTCGCTGCGCTGGCCGGCTCGGACCGCAAGGCGGCGCTCGCCTTCGTCACCGATTTGATGTCGATCGCCGGCACCACCAATGTCGGCGGCCGTACCACAGCCGAGATTGCCGACCGCTTCCTCGAGCAATCGACCCTCAAGGGTGGCGCGTTGCCGCGCGAGGCGATCACCGTGCTCAAACGCTTCCTGTCGATCGCAGGCAATCCCGACGATGCCGTCGCAAAGCTGCGTGCACTGACCGCCGATGCCAAGCTCGATCTCACGGCTGCGATCGACCAGTTCGAGAGCCGGGTCGGCTTCATGGCGGCGCGCGGCATCGACGTGAAGCTGACGCGTTTCTCGACCGCGTTCGGCCGCGGGCTCGACTATTACACCGGCTTCGAGTTCGAATTGCATCACAGAGGTAATGGCGCCGAGCCGCTGGTCGCCGGTGGCCGCTATGACGGGCTGATGACCCAGCTCGGCTCCGTGCAGCCAATTCCCGCGGTCGGCTTCTCGGTCTGGGTGGACGCGCTGACCAAGATCGGCCGCAAGGTGGGGGCTTAAGTCATGAGCGCGCCATTCGTTCTGGCCGTTCCTTCCAAGGGCCGCCTTCAGGAAAACACGGAAGCCTTCTTCGCCCGCGCCGGGCTCAAGCTGTCGAAGGCCGGCGGTGCCCGCGACTATCGCGGCGCCATCGCGGGTCTCGACAATGTCGAGGTCGCCTATCTCTCGGCGAGCGAGATCGCCTCGCAACTCTCCCGCGGTTTTGCGCATCTCGGCGTCACCGGGGAAGACCTGGTGCGCGAGAACATCGCGGACGCCGACAAGCGCGTGTCACTGATCGAGGGGCTCGGCTTCGGCTATGCCGATGTCGTCGTCGCGGTGCCGCAGGCCTGGATCGACGTCCGCACCATGGCCGACCTCGACGACGTGACCACCGGCTTCCGCGAGCAACATCACATGCGGATGCGGGTCGCGACCAAGTTCGTCAATCTGACCCGCGCCTTCTTCCAGAGCCACGGCATCACCGACTACCGCATCGTCGAAAGCGCCGGCGCCACCGAAGGCGCGCCCGCGGCGGGCAGCGCCGAGCTGATCGTCGACATCACTACGACCGGTGCGACGCTCGCCGCCAATGGCTTGCGGGTGCTCGACGACGGCGTGATCCTGCGCAGCCAGGCCAATCTGGTCGCCTCCAAAGAGGCCGACTGGTCGTTGCAGGCACGCGAGACTGCGCGCGTCATCCTCGATCACATTGCGGCGCGAGCCCGCGCCAACAAGTACCGCGAGGTCCGCACCCGCTTTCGGCAATGCGACGCCGCCCTGCTCGGCGAGGCCCACAGCCGGTTCGGCGTCGCGGCCCCGTTTGGCGGACCGACCTCGTCAGGCATGCTGACGCTGCACTGCCCCCCGGACCAACTCTATGCGCTGGCGAGCTTCCTGCGCGAGCATGGCGCCGATACCGTCTCGGTGGTTTCGCTCGACTACGTGTTCGACCGGGAGAACCCGCTGTTCGCCAAGCTCGAGGCCTTTCTGGGGCGGTGAGCCTCTGTTTCGTTCAGCGTAGCGACAGCAAACCGCAGCTAACATATGCTGTTGATAAGACCTAACGCCTTGGAACCTTGATCGATGACGCTGGGCTCTGACGTTTCCGGCATGACGACCACCGCGGCCAGCGCCGCCGCGAAGGGACTGTCGATTGTCGTCCCCGTCTACAATGAGGCGGCGGGCCTCGCCGCCCTGCACCAGCGGATCTGCGAACTCGCGAAGACCTTGCGGCAGCGCTATCGCCTGGCCTGCGAGGTCGTCTATGTCGACGACGGCAGCGCGGATGCGACGCTGTCGATCGCCCGCGGCCTGCCGGCTGACGCAATCGGCGTTCAGGTGGTCTCGCTGTCGCGCAATTTCGGCAAGGAGGCGGCGCTGATGGCCGGCCTCGACCATGCCCGGCTCGGCGCCGTCATGTTCATGGACGGCGACGGCCAGCATCCGCCGGCCCTGGTCGAGCAGCTGGTGCGGCACTGGATCGATGACGGCTACGACGTCGTCTATACCGCCAAGGCGCATCGCGACAACGAAAGCTTCCTGCGCCGGCTCGCCGTGCACGGCTTCTACGCCCTGATCAATTGGGGCGCGCGGCAGAAGATTCCCGAGGACGCCGGCGATTTCCGCCTGCTCTCGCCGCGGGCGGTTGCAGCGCTGAGACAGCTGCCGGAGCGCAACCGCTTCTTCAAGGGACTGGCCAGCTGGATCGGCTTTCGCCAGATCCGCGTCGACTACGAACCGGCGCCGCGCGCCCATGGCGCCACCACTTTCAACGCCGCACGCCTGCTCGGCCTGTCGATCGAGGGCCTGACCTCGTTCTCGGTCGCTCCCTTGCGCTTCGCCAGCCTGCTCGGCGTGGTGCTCGCCGGGATCGCCTTCCTGTTCGGCCTCTCGATCCTCTGGGAGGTGTTCACGACTGGCAAGCAGGTGCCAGGCTATCCCTCGCTCGTGGTCGGCCTGATGACCATCGGCGGCGTGCAGCTCATCATGATCGGCATCGTCGGCGAATATATCGGCAAGATCCTCTCCGAGCTAAAGGCGCGCCCGATCTACTTCGTCGCCGAGCACAGCGAAAAGCGCTTCGAGACCGACAACGCCGACGACGCTTCGAAGCGGACGGCGGCCGAATGAGCGCGGCCGCGAGTCTGCGGCGAATCTGGCTCTGCGCCGACGATTACGGTATCAGCGCGGGCGTCAATCGCGCCATCCGCGACCTGATCGAACGCGGCCGCCTCAACGCCACGTCGGTGATGATGGTGGGACCTGCGATCGCGCGCAGCGAGATCGAAGCGCTGGACGCGGCAGCCAAATCGAGCCCGCACTGCGCGATCGGCCTCCACGTGACGCTGTCGGCACCGTTCCGGCCGCTCACCATGCATTTCCGTCCACTCGACGGCGACATGTTCTTGGCCTTTCCGAAGCTGCTGCGCGCCGCACTGATGCGACGGCTCGACCGCGAATTCTTTCGCAACGAGGTGAAGGCGCAGCTCGCAGCTTTCATGGAAGCATTCGGACGTGCGCCCGACTTCGTCGATGGCCACCAGCACGTCCAGCTCTATCCGCAGGTGCGCGACGGCTTTGTCGATGCCGTTAGCGAGACCGCACCGAACGCGTGGGTACGCCAGGGCGGCCGCAACCTGCCGCTGGCGCGGCGGCTGGCGTCACCAAAGGCCATGGTGCTCGATATCCTCAGCGCCCAATTCCGCCGCCGCGCCGGCAGCGCCGGCCTCAGCTTCAATCCAGGCTTCGCCGGCGCTTACGACTTCACGCGGGCGGCCGATTTCGGCGCATTGATGCGGCAGTTCCTGGAAGGCCTCCCCGACGGTGGTCTCGTGATGTGCCATCCCGGATTCGTCGATGACGTCCTTGTTGGCCTCGACCCGATGACGGATGTGCGCGAACGCGAGCACGCTTATCTCGCCGGCGACGCATTCCCACGTCTGCTGGCGGACAGTGGCGTCACGCTGGGGTGAAATCGCCGAAACGGCCGTGCGAGGCAGCTTGTCGCATACCGAAATTTAATCCGGCCGGCACTGTTGGGGCCACAATGGAACCCTACATCTGCCTCGCGCTTGGTTTTGCGCGAAGGAGACAGATCATGACGCCGCAGGAACGCCAGCTCGTCGACGAGCTTTTCGACCGGCTTACCAAACTCGAAAATGCACCGCGCGATCCCGACGCGATCGCCGCGATCTCCGACGGCTTGCGCAAGGCACCCGGTGCGATCTACGCGCTGGTCCAGACCGTGCTGCTGCAGGACGAAGCGCTGAAGCGCGCCCACGGCCGCATCCAGGAGCTGGAAGCGGGGCAGGCGCCCGAGCAGGCGCAGTCCGGCGGCTTCCTAGATACGATGCGTGACACGTTATTCGGCGGTGGCTCGTCGCGCAGTTCTGTGCCGAACGTGCCGCCGCGCGATTCGCGGCCGGTCTGGAACAGCGGCCAGGCGATGCAGCAAGGCCAGCCGGGTTATGGTCAGCCGCCTTACGGACAGGCCTACGGCCAAGGTCCGGGTCAGGGCTATGGCGCGCCCCCTATCGGCGGTGGCGGCGGCTCGTTCCTCGGCACGGCGGCGGCGGCGGCAGCCGGCGTCGTCGGCGGCTCGCTGCTGCTCTCCAGCATCCGCGGCATGATGGGCGGACCGCATCAGCAGGCTTTTGGCGACACCAGCGCCTTGGGCGACCGCAGCCCCTGGGGCGGCAGCGATCAGTCAGGCGGTTCGCTGGCGCGCGACGCGGGCCTCAACGACATCGGCTCGAATCGCGACTCCCGCCAGGGCTTCTTCGACCAGGCGTCGAACGACCGGGACAACAACAACGATCAGAGCTATGACGACGATCGCGACGACAACATGGATGTGGCCGACGACAGCGACTTCGGCGGTGGCGACGACGGCGGCAGCGATTACGCGTGAGCAATTCGCCCGATAGATGCGCAGCGGTCGCCTTTAGGCGGCCGTTTTCTTTTACCGGATAACTCAAGCGCCCTCGCTGCCACGTCGCACAGAGAATCCGATCGATACAATATGACTAATCCGCACGCTTGCTGCATTGCACGGAGCTGAACGTGGCCGCACGCGCCGAGTTCACCATGAAACACGAAATCGCCCTCTGACACGCGCGGCCGTAGACTCCCGGATTTCCAAATTTGGACATGGGTGTTCAACTTGAAGAACACGTTGCTCATGCCACACACACCGACGTGGCTGCCTCTCTGGTTATAGTTGGGGTTTTTAGAAATGAGTCCACTTCAGCAGCGCATTGCAACCTTGACCGACGTGACAACGCATCTCATCACCGAATTGTATGAGTTGGAGGGACTGCACGAGCGTGTCAGGAAGGCGGAGCGGTCGGCGCGGCGGTTGAACCGCTCCGCTCGCGCACCGCATTCCCATTCGTCAACTCGTCGCCGCCGCTCGCTTGCCCATCGTTTCGGGTCGACGCGTCACCGCCAGCGAGCATAGACCCTAGCTGAAGGCGTACGCCGGCGGCACGCAACGCCTTCGATGCCGCGCATCGCGAGCTGGCGCGACACGCAGAGGTCGGCTCACATCGAGCGCATGACGTTCACATCACCACGACCTTGGTGCCGACATTGACGCGGCTATAGAGGTCGATGACGTCCTCGTTGCGCATGCGGATGCAGCCGGAGGAGACGTTGGTGCCGATGGTCCAGGGCTCGTTGGAGCCGTGAATGCGATAGAGCGTAGAGCCCAGATACATCGCGCGGGCGCCGAGCGGATTTTCCGGGCCGCCTTCCATATGCCGGGGCAGATCGGGGCGGCGCGCGAGCATTTCCGCCGGCGGCGTCCAGTCTGGCCATTCGCGCTTGGCCGTGATCGACTTCACGCCCGACCAGGTGAAGCCGGGACGACCCACACCGATACCGTAGCGCATTGCCCTGCCATTGCCCTCGACCAGATAGAGGAACTTGTTCGGCGTATCGACCAAGATCGTGCCGGGACTTTCCTTGCCGCTATAATCGACGAGTTGCTTCTCGAATTTCGGATCGAACGGACGCTGCCGCGGATCGATCGCGTCCTGCTGGACCGCACCTTGCAGAAGCGCGCCTTGCATCTGCGGCTCGCCCATCGGCGGCAGACGGCGCTGGTCGTAATAGGCCGGCTGCTGCTGATACACCGGCCGCTCGGGCGCGTAGGCCGGACCACGACCGGGACCGTCACCGAATAGAAACTCGATGAAGCCGCCGCCCATGTTCGAATTTGAGGCGACGCGCACTGGCGCCGGCGGCACTTGCGGGGCATAGAGCACCGCGGGCGGATCGTTCGGCACCCTGTTGTCGAAGGCGCTGGCGCTGTTTGCGCCCGCAATGACGGTGCAAGCGCTGCCGAGCAGCGCGACGGACATTTTCTTGAACATCGACGTACTCTGTACTGTTTCGTCTAGATCGCATGCCGTGGAGAGCTGGTGGCTGATCCGCGTCCCTCGGCGTGGTCAATAAAAAGCAAAAGCCGTTTTGTTTGGTAAACGGAAGCAGCCTTTGGATTCACCACATCGTCAAGCGCGGGGCAATTTGGCGATCAGCGTTTATTTTCGGTGAATGCAGCAAGGCCATGGTTAATCGCGTCCTTGCGCGGCGGCGCGCGACGCCGCGCATCGGTTCCTGCTGTGAACTTCGTGTTAAATCGCTTCTGCCTACAAAGACGCGTGAGTGAGGTGGGGGAGTACCTGATGGCTGTTCACCGCAAACGTTTCCGTGTCGAAGACATCGTCGGTGGCGAGATGCCGATTCTTGACGAAACCGAAGAGGCAATCCCGATGCACAGCGAGATCATGGCCGAGCTGCGAGCGATCCGCGCACAGATGGCGAAGGGCACTATTCCGCTGTCCGGCAGCGCCGCCATGGCGGCGATCGATGCCTCCACCACCCACGAGCTCTCCGAGGCCCGCACCATGCTCGAGACCTACCGGGCCCAGATCGAACAGTGCGAGAAGCTGAAGGTCGAGCTCGACCTCATCCACGACGCCATCGACCGCACCAAGCGCGAGATCGCGACGCTGCACGGCAAGAGCTTCGACGGCGGCGAAATGGCCAAGGTCAATGGCGAGCTTGGCGCGGTCGTCGGCGGCACCGAGCAGGCGACCCAGCAAATCCTCGAAGCCGCCGAGTCGATCGACCAGGCGGCCAGCGCGATGTCCAAGGTGCAATCGGCCGATCAGCAGAAGCGGCTCGCCGACGACATCCAGGAACGCGTCATCTCGATCTTCGAAGCCTGCAACTTCCAGGACCTGACCGGCCAGCGCATCAGCAAGGTCATGACCACGATGAAGTTCATCGAGCAGCACATCAATGCGATGATGGAGATCTGGGGCGGCGTCGACGCGATCAAGGCCCATGTGCCCGCGCATGTCGACAACCGCAGCGAGGACGAGAAGCTCCTCAACGGCCCGAAGCTCGCCGGCGACGTCGGCCACGCCTCGCAGGACGACATCGACGCGCTGTTCGACTGAGCGGACGCGAGGATATGAGAACGAGACGCCGGCCTTGGGGGCCGGCGTTCTTGTTTTTGGAGACGTCGATCGCGCGCCCTTCTTCCCTTCTCCCCTTGTGGGAGAAGGTGGCGCGAAGCGCCGGATAAGGGGTCTGTATCCGCGAACTCAAATGAAGTTGGATTTCGGGGAGAGAGACCCCTCCCCGTCTCGCCGCCGTCGCGGCGAGCCACCCTCGCCCACAAGGGGAGAGGGGAAAAGTCAATCACGCCCTCGGCGCGCAGCGGACGTAGACCATGTTGCCGTAGCGGGTGGCAGCGTCCTTGTCGATGAAACGGGTGATCAGCACGCGGCCGTCGAAGGAGATGATCTCGCGGTCCTGGTCGCCCGGCGTCGGGCCGGCCGGCCCGATGTAATTCTTGCCGCTCGGGGAGCCCTTCAGCCGCAGCTCCTGCGGAGTCGCTTGGTCGGCCAGATGCATGATCACGCCGCCGGAAGAGCCGGCGGTGATCACATAAGGATTCTTGCACTGGGCCCGGGCGGCCGCCTCGGTGCGCGCCCGGTCGGCCGGATTCTGGAACGAGGCGAGGCCCCAGCGGCCGACGATCTCGTCGGCGCGGATCGTCGCAGGCATTTCCGGACCGGTGCCGGGCTCAGCCTCGGGCGGCGGCGAAGACGACGAGAAGGACGGCAGGCTCATGCCGCCGCCGCAGGCGCCCAGCAATAGCGCCAGACAGGACGCGGCGGCCAGATTGGCAACCGTGCGCGCGCAAGCTGAACTGATCATGGCATTCCCCCGAACAAGACCATGGCCGCACCCCTGCAGCAGCCAAGCGCAAAACCGCTGCCGGAGCAATGCCGTCGTTTGATACGCCGGCGCCCCGAACGAGTTTCCAATGCCACCATCCTATATCCGCCTCACCAATCGCTTAACCACCTTTGCTTGACAGGATCGCGGCCAAGCCATATTTCCGGGCGCACTATTAGCACTGGGAGAGCCCGATTGCTAAGCGCGCCGTCGATCCTCGGCAAGAGGGTGGGCGGAAGCGCCGCCCCAACCTACTTCCACTACTTCCGAAGCGAGCCTCCAAAGGGAAACGTCATGGCTAAATCCAAATTTCGTCCGCTGCATGACCGTGTCGTGGTCAAACGTATCGACGCCGAGGAAAAGACCAAGGGCGGCATCATCATTCCCGACACTGCCAAGGAAAAGCCCTCCCAGGGCGAAATCGTCGCCGTCGGACCCGGCGGCCGCGACGAGACCGGCAAGCTGATCCCGATCGACCTCAGGGTCGGCGACCGTGTGCTGTTCGGCAAGTGGTCCGGCACCGAGGTCAAGATCGACAACGAAGAGCTCCTGATCATGAAGGAGTCGGACATCATGGGCGTGCTGGCCTAAGACCATCCGCCTGAACGGCCGCTGAATATCCCTACTGTCATGCCCGGGCCTGACCCGGGCATCCTCATTCTTCGCACGAAGATGGATTGCCGGATCGAGCCTGGCAAAGACGAAGGGAAGCGCGGCAACACAACACCAAACACGAGGGATTGCAGATATGGCTGCCAAAGACGTCAAATTTTCCGGAGACGCGCGCGATCGCATGCTGCGCGGCGTCGACATTCTCGCTAACGCCGTCAAGGTGACGCTCGGCCCGAAGGGCCGCAACGTCGTCATCGAGAAGAGTTTTGGCGCACCCCGCATCACCAAGGATGGCGTCACCGTCGCCAAAGAGATCGAGCTCGAGGACAAGTTCGAGAACATGGGCGCCCAGATGGTGCGTGAGGTCGCCTCCAAGACCAACGACCTCGCCGGTGACGGCACCACCACCGCAACGGTGCTGGCCCAGGCCATCGTGCGCGAAGGCGCCAAGGCAGTTGCCGCCGGCATGAACCCGATGGACCTCAAGCGCGGCATCGACATCGCGGTTGCCGCGGTAGTCAAGGACATCGAGAAGCGCGCCAAGCCGGTCGCCGCCTCCTCCGAGGTTGCCCAGGTCGGCACCATCTCGGCCAACGGCGACGCCGCCATCGGCAAGATGATCGCCCAGGCGATGCAGAAGGTCGGCAACGAGGGCGTCATCACCGTCGAGGAGAACAAGTCGCTCGACACCGAAGTCGACATCGTCGAGGGCATGAAGTTCGACCGCGGCTATCTCAGCCCCTACTTCGTCACCAATGCCGAGAAGATGACCGCCGAGCTCGAGGACGCCTACATCCTCCTGCACGAGAAGAAGCTCTCGGGCCTGCAGGCCATGCTGCCGGTGCTCGAAGCCGTGGTGCAGTCCGGCAAGCCGCTCGTCATCGTCGCCGAGGACGTCGAGGGCGAGGCATTGGCCACCCTGGTCGTGAACCGCCTGCGCGGCGGCCTCAAGGTCGCAGCCGTCAAGGCGCCGGGCTTCGGTGACCGCCGCAAGGCCATGCTCGAGGACATCGCGATCCTCACCGGCGGCCAGCTGATCTCCGAGGAGCTCGGCATCAAGCTCGAGAACGTCACGGTGAAGATGCTCGGTCGCGCTAAGAAGGTGGTGATCGACAAAGAGAACACCACGATCGTCAACGGCGCCGGCAAGAAGCCCGACATCGAGGCCCGCGTCGGCCAGATCAAGGCGCAGATCGAGGAGACCACCTCGGACTACGACCGTGAGAAGCTCCAGGAGCGCCTCGCCAAGCTCGCCGGCGGCGTCGCGGTGATCCGCGTCGGCGGCGCGACCGAGATCGAGGTCAAGGAGAAGAAGGACCGCGTCGAGGACGCGCTCAACGCGACCCGCGCCGCGGTGCAGGAAGGCATCGTGCCCGGCGGTGGCGTTGCGCTGCTGCGCGCCAAGAAGGCGGTCGGCCGCCTCTCCAACGCCAATGCGGACGTCCAGGCCGGCATCAACATTGTGCTGAAGGCGCTCGAAGCCCCGATCCGCCAGATCTCCGAGAACGCGGGCGTGGAAGGCTCGATCGTCGTCGGCAGGATCCTGGAGAACAAGTCCGAGACCTTCGGCTTCGACGCCCAGACCGAGGCCTATGTCGACATGGTTGAGAAGGGCATCATCGATCCCGCCAAGGTGGTCCGCACCGCGCTCCAGGACGCCTCCTCCGTGGCCGGCCTGCTCGTGACCACCGAGGCCATGGTCGCCGAGACGCCGAAGAAGGAAGCGCCGCCCGCCATGCCAGCCGGCGGCGGCATGGGCGGCTTCTAACGCCCGATCGTCCGTTAGCGTGTTCCGAAGGCCGCCTCCGGGCGGCCTTCTTTTTTGCCGACCCTGCCCCTCCGCTTTCCGATTCAACCGGCGGCCAAAACCCACTACGGTGGCGCCGATTCTGATGGCTCGAGGATTTCATCGATGCGCGCGCTCCTGGTTTGTTTGACCGCCCTTTTGGCAGCCTTGCTCGCCTTTGCGCCCGAGGTCGCTTCCGCCCAGATGAAGCTATCACCGAAGGCCACGACGGCCGGCGGCGCCGAGACGCGCTATTTCACGTCGATCGACGGGCTGATGGACGGTAATGCCGACGCGATCCTGAAGGAGACGCGTCAGGGCAAGACGGTCACGGCGGCCGTACTCGACGTCTGCTATCCGATCGCGAAGAATTCCGACCGCAAGGACCGCTTCGTCGTCAATCTTCAGGTTGCAGGCCAGAACCTGACGGGCACGACGCAGAGCCTCGGCGCGAAGGCGCCCGTCAGTGTCAAGCTGCTGCGCAAGCAGGCCGGGGACATGTTCGAATTCCGCGGCCAGATCACGATCGGCCAGGCCGTGACCGAGGTCACCTCGTCCGACAATTCCGATCTCAGCGAGAAGGAATTTCTGGACAACCAGACCTCCGACGACGGCATCACGCCGCAGCCGAAGGATTTCACCGACGTCTCACCGGAGGCGATCGCGGTCAAGGTCAAGCTCGATGCCGCGACCGACTTCCTGAAGAGCCTGAAGGGCCAGGAGGTCGAGGTGACGCTGGCCAGCCTCAATGTCAGCTGCGACGCCCTGCGCGCCGGTGAGCAGACCATCAACATGTCCGTCGATCCGGAGCGCGCGGGCGCACTGCTAGCAAAGTTCAAGGCGATGCCCGGCGTCACCGCCGCCGGGTGGACCGCGGGCATGACCGAGATGGACCGCACCATCCGCTTCCCCGCCGCCGACTGGCGCGACGGCGACAAGATCAACCGCGACAAGCTCGCGACCGCGGTTGCGGG
Organism: Bradyrhizobium sp. 159; assembly: GCF_023073795.1. Classification (NCBI taxonomy): domain Bacteria; kingdom Pseudomonadati; phylum Pseudomonadota; class Alphaproteobacteria; order Hyphomicrobiales; family Nitrobacteraceae; genus Bradyrhizobium; species Bradyrhizobium sp. 159. Next base: position 220,357 of record NZ_JADPKE010000005.1, read on the forward strand.
CGTGCTGAGCAGGACGCTCGCGGCAAAGCCGGTCTCACAGAGCTTCAACCCCGCCACCGGCAAGCTCAAGCTGGTGTTCAAGCGGCCGAACCAGGATCACCCGGCGCTCGAGCTCACCGACACGATCGAGGTCGCAGGGCTCGTCTCGCCCGACAAGCCCGGCACGACCGACAAGCTGATGCTCTGGATCGGAAGCCCCGCGACGACCACGGCCGATGAAAGCAGCGGCGCCAGGCTCAATCTGTCCGACGACGCGAGCCCCGACGAAGAAGGCGAGCTGCCCGACGACAACGGCTCGATCGAGGCGCTTGCCAGGGAGCTGAAAGGTCAGCGCTGGGACGCCGACAAGTCGGTGTGGAAGTGACGAAGTCATTCCGGGGCGACGCGCCAGCGTCGACCCATGGTGCGCAATCGCGCCCCTGAATCTCGCGCCACAATCTCCAGATTCCGGGTTCGCGTTTCGCGCCCAACGCTCAATTCCCGTTGACGCGAAAGCGCAGCGGCTTGGGACCGACCAGCGTGAGCACCTCGCCCTGGCGCTTCCAAGTCTCGACGCTGCCGAGCGCGGCCACGAGCTCGTCGTCGGCCTGCGCCTTCGCAGGCGGACAGGACCGGTCCTGGATCTGGCCGGGGACGAAGATCACGGTGTTGCCGGCGACCGAGAACTGGCCCTTGCCGCTCTTGCACCAGAGCTCCAGCACGACCTCACCATTGTCGCCGATCTCGATGTTCGGTATCCGCTTCGAGCCGGGCTGCGGCAGCGCCTCCAGCGTCATCTCGGTGCCGAACGGGAACCCCTCTTCGGCACGCGCAAGCGTGGACATCGCGAACATTGCCACTGCCGCAAACGTCAATCGCCTGAGCGAAACCATGAGACCTCTCGACCAACCTGACTTGGCGCACCTTCTATAAGACGGCGGCGCCCTTGAGAAGGTTCGCGCAGGCGGATGTAGATGCAAAAATCCCCGCGAGGCGAACCTCGCGGGGATTTGCATCGCAGCCTGGCGCCGACCGCTACTTCAGCACCAGCGCCGTGAATGGCCAGACATAGGCCTGCAACGTCACGAGCACGCCGACGAGGCAGGCGAGCACGATCGAGTGCCAGAACACGAAGCGCAGGATGGTGCCCTCGTGGCCGTACCAGTTGGTCGCTGTGGAGGCGACTACGATCGACTGCGCGTCGATCATCTTGCCCATCACGCCGCCGGAGGAGTTCGCCGCGGCCATCAGGACCGGCGACAGGCCGAGCTGCTCGGAGGTGATCTTCTGCAGGTTTCCGAACAGCACGTTGGAGGCGGTGTCCGATCCCGTCAGTGCGACGCCCAGCCAGCCGAGCAGCGTGCCGAAGAAGGGATAGAGCACGCCGGTTGCCGCGAAGGCGAGACCGAGCGTCGCGTCGACACCGGATAGCCGGGTCAGCGTTCCGATCGCGAGCATCGCTGAGATCGTGATCAGCGAAATCGCGCACAGCCGGATGGTGCGGCCGTATTCGGTCAGGAGCCGGCCGGGACCGACGCCCATCAGGAAGCCGGAGATGATCGCCGCGATCAGCATGCCGGTGCCGGTGAAGGACAGGTAGGTGAAGGCGAACACCGCGCTTTCCTTGGTCGGCCCTGGGGCGACCGGCGGCATCTTGTTGATCATCTGGTGCAGCTCGGGCACGGGATAGTTCCAGGTGAAGATCGAGTTCGCCCAGCCCTTGAAGGCGCCGCTGCCCCAGACCAGCATCACGATGCAGACGATGATCCACGGCAGCAACGCGTTAAACAGCTCGCCCTGCGTGAGTGGCGTCTTGTCGAGCGGCTTTGCCGCCGCCATCGTGGAAGCCGATTCGTCGCGGCCGCGGAGCGCCGGCGACAGCCAGAGCTGCTTCGGCTGCCACACCTTCAGGAACAGGATCAGCGCGCCCATCGAGATCAGCGACGCACCGATGTCGACGATCCAGGGATTGATGTAGTTGGAGATGACGAATTGCGGGATCGCGAACGACACCCCCGTGACGAGGATCGCCGGCCAGACGTCCTTCATGCCCTTCCAGCCCGCGAACGCCCACACCACCCAGAACGGCACGATCAGGGAGAAGAACGGCAATTGCCGGCCGACCATGGCGCCGAGGATGTAGGGATCGAGCCCGGTGACGGAGGCAAGGCCCTGGATCGGCGTGCCCAGCGCGCCATAGGCGACCGGTGCGGTGTTGGCGATCAGCGACAGGCCGGAAGCCGCCAGCGGCGAGAAGCCGAGGCCGATCAGCACCGCACCCGTGATCGCGACCGGCGTGCCGAAGCCCGAGGCGCCCTCGAAGAATGCGCCGAACGAGAACGCGATCAGCAACAATTGCAGCCGCCGATCTTCGGTGACGCCGCCGACCGCGCGGTTCAAGAGCTCGAAGCGCCCGGTGGTCACGGTCACCTGGTAGAGGAAGATGACGTTGAGGACGATCCAGCCGATGGGGAAGAACCCGGTGACGATGCCCAGCACCGAGGCGCGGATCGACATGTTCGCGGGCATGGTGAAGACGAAAATCGTGATCAGGTTGGTCACGATCACGGCGATGATTGCGGCGATGTGGGCCTGGACGCGCCCGCTCGCGATCAGGACCAGCAGCGTGACGACGGGCACAGCTGCCGCGATCGTCGACAGCACCGGGCTGTGCAGCGGATCATAGATTTGATTCCACATGGTCTTCCTCCCCCACGCATGTTGCGGCAGGCGACTCGCGTGGAGAGCCGATCCTGCTTGACGTTGGAAGCGATAACCCCTGAGCTTGACGCGAATTCCTCGCGAATGCGGCGGTTCCCGTCCGCTCACAAGCTCGCGAAACCCTGGTCACCCCGCCCCGCGCCGTCGAGCCCCATGCTAGGGTTGCAAGCTGCGACAAGCCAACGCAAATTGCAGAACTTGCGACTTTAGTCTAAGCGCGCCCATTTCCGTCATTGCCTCAGCCATTTGGCTCCGGGCCGTTATGCACATCCCCTCTAGGAGACCCAGCTCTGTGAACAACATCCGCGCCACGCTCGCGATCGTCTGGCGAATCGCCGGCCCCTATTTCCGATCGGAGGACAAATGGGCCGGCCGCGGCCTGCTCGCCGCCGTCATTGCCATGGAGCTGGCGCTGGTGGCGATCAATGTTCTCGTCAGTCAGTGGCAGAACCGATTCTTCAGTGCGGTCCAGGGATATGAACTGGACCGGTTCGTCAGAGAGATTTGGATCTTTCTCGGCCTTGCTTTCACCTTCGTCGCGCTGGCGGTCTACAAGCTCTACCTGAACCAGTGGCTCCAGATTCGCTGGCGACGATGGCTGACGCAACATTATCTCGGCGAATGGCTGAGCGGCTCGACGCATTACCGCATCCAGCTCAAGGGCGACCCCGCCGACAACCCGGATCAGCGCATCACCGAGGACGTCAAGAATTTCGTCGAGCAGACGTTGACCCTCGGGCTGGGCCTGCTGTCGTCGATCGTGACGCTGGCCTCGTTCGTCGTCATCCTCTGGGGTCTGTCGGACAAGGCGCCGCTGCACATTTACGGCACAGACATCATCGTCCCGGGTTTTCTGGTCTGGTGTGCGCTGGTCTACGCGATCCTGGGTACGGCGCTGACGCACTGGATCGGTGCTCCGCTGATCAACCTCAATTTCGAGCAGCAGCGCTTTGAGGCCGACTTCCGCTTCAACCTGATCCGCGTACGCGAAAATTCCGAGCAGATCGCGCTTTTGAAAGGTGAGAGCGCGGAGCGAGGGAATCTGCTGCAGCGCTTTGGTTTCGTCATCGGCAACTGGTACGCGATCATGAGCCGGACCAAGCGCCTGACCGCCTTCACGGCAAGCTACAGCCAGGCTGCAGTGATCTTTCCCTATGTGGTCGTTGCTCCGGCTTACTTCGCCAAGAGAATTCAGCTCGGCGACATGATGCAAACTGGCTCGGCGTTCAGCAGCGTGCAAGATGCGCTCTCGTTTTTCGTCACAGCCTATCGCTCGCTCGCGGAATGGCGCTCGGTGATTGCCCGTCTCGACGGTTTCGAGATGTCGGTCAGGTCGGCGGCCCATACGGCGACGCGCGAGCCGACCATCGGCGTTGCACCATCGAGCGGCAAGGCAATCGGTCTCGATCAGTTGCTGGTAAAGCTGCCGAACGGCGAGCCGCTTGTTGCGGCCGATACCTTCGCGATCCAGCCGGCGGAGCGGGTGCTGGTGACCGGGCCGTCGGGCTCCGGGAAATCCACGCTGTTCCGGGCCATCGCCGGAATCTGGCCGTTCGGCACCGGAACCATCGCGATTCCCGAAAAGGCCAAGCTAATGATGCTGCCGCAGCGGCCGTATTTTCCGATCGGCCCGCTCGGCGACGCCGTAATTTACCCCGCAGGGCGTGGCGCGATCGCACCCGAGAAGATCGCAGAGGCGCTGAACGCGGTCGGCATGCCGCGGCTGGCAAAGCGGCTCGACGAGAACGGTCACTGGAATCGGATGCTCTCGCTGGGCGAGCAGCAGCGCCTCGGGCTCGCCCGCGCGCTGTTGCATGTGCCGGACTATCTGTTCCTGGACGAGGCCACCGCCTCGCTGGACGAACCCTCCGAGGCCCGGCTCTACCGGCTGCTCGCTGAGAAGCTGCCGCAGACCACCATCGTCTCGATCGGCCACCGCTCGACGCTCGACGCTTTCCACACCCGCAAGGTGGCGCTGGTGAAGGACGGTGCGATTCACGTCCTCGGCGGCGAACGGGCTGCAGCGGAGCCGAGCGCGGCGCGTTGAGGCGCAGGGCAATCCGCACTGCGTTCTCCTTAGAACGGATGCCAAGTCTTCCTCGCGACAACGCGCCGCGTTTCTGCGTCGCCATGGCCGGGCTTGTCCCGGCCATCCACGCGCTCATTGCGCGACAGTGCCAAAGAACGTGGATGCCCGGAACAAGCCCGGGCATGGCGTTTGCGAAGAGACCCGACCCCAAAGCAAAAAGGCGGCGGATTGCTCCGCCGCCCTCATCAAGTCGTTTCGGGAAGAAACTTACTTCAGGTTGGTCATCGCTGTCAGGTCGAAGGACAGCTTGGCGATGCCGGCGGCGCCGCACCAATTGGAGCCGACGCCAGTCGGATTGATGTTGCTGAAGCTGCCGTTGAAGCCTGCCGTGTAGTCGCTGGTGAAGGCGTTGCAGTTCGCCTTCGAAAGGTCGGTGTCGGAGTAACGCAGGTCGAGCGTGAATACCTTGTACGTGAATCCGATGCCGATATTCCAGGTGTTGTAGTCGGCGTACTTGATGCCGTTCGGGAACGGACCAGCGAATCCCGGCGCAGCGAAGCCGGTGCCATAGAACGAGTCGGAGGTGCCCAGGAATTGGCGGCCGAACTCACCCGAGACGTACATGCCGACGCCACTGGAGCCGAAAAAGGTGCTCGGCGCCGTGTACTTGGCGGTGATCGACACGTAGTCGCCCCACGCACCGGAGTTCAGGAAGCTCGGCGTATAGTACTCGTTCAGGCCAACGGTCCAGTTGTCGTTGATGGTGTAATTCACCTTGCCGTAGACTTCGAAGAAGCTCACGTCCTTCTTCATGACGTTGCCGTTGAGCAGAGCGTTGGCGGCGCACTGCGCGCTAAGCGGGTTGCCGGCGGTGTCAGTCGGCGCGCCGTAAAAGCAGGTGCCACCCGGATAGAGATAACCCCAAACACCGATGTCGAAAGCGAATGCACCGAAGGTCGGGCGGATGCCGCCGTAGACGTCGATCTCGGCCGCGGCGCGGTTCGGGAAGGAAATGCTCTCACCGGCGACGCCGATGTAGAGCTGGAGGTCCTTGGTAACGTTGTAGCGCGGCTCGAAATAGGCGGCGACCGACGGTTTGTGGTTCGACTGGCTGATACCGCGGAAGATGTAGTCGCTCATGATCGCGCCACCAAAAGCGATGTCCCAGGGATCGAAGGCAGGCGGCGGCGGGGCTTTCAATGCCTTGACCGGCATGTCTGCCGCGAAAGCCGAACCCGTCACCATTGCCAGCGCCGTTGCCAACAAAGCCACTTTTTTCATTTCGATCCCCATCGCCAGTTCTTGAGCCCCAGTCGGATCCCGGTAACCCCCGGGGCGCTCGACTTGATTGCAATCTCGTAACTGCGGCAATTTGGATTGAGGGGTGCGAGCCGTGAAGCAAAAAGCGCGGGCATTTGCCGACTTTTTAGGCGTTTTGACGATTCCACGAAACGTTGTCAGCCTGTGTGTCTTCTCGAACACATTCTTTGCGTTGCAAGGTGCACGAGAGGGACCGTGCAAGTACGGGAAAGCCAGGCAGCGTGGCGCCCCGGATACGAATCAGACAGGCGCAGGAAAGGGCGGCCTCTAAAGGTGCTTGCGGCGATGCAAAAAGGCCGCAGCGTCACCGCCGCGGCCTTCCTTGTCGTCGATGGTGGTCGCTGGACCTAGCCTTGCCCCTCGGCCGGCGCAGCTTCCGCAGAAGACGAAGGCATCGCCCAGCTTGTCTCAGCGACAGGCTCGGCAGCCGGAGCTGCCGGCGTTGATGGCTTCGGCGCAGGAGCTGCCTTCGCCTTCTTCGGTGCCGCTTTCTTCGCGGCCTTCTTGGGTGCGGCCTTCTTGGCCGACCTAGTCGCCGCCTTCTTGGCGGCCTTCTTCGGGGCTGCCTTCTTGGCAGATTTCTTCGTAGCCTTCTTGGCAGACTTCGTCGCGGACTTGGCTGCCTTCTTGGCGGTCTTCTTCTTCGCCGCTACGACCTTCTTGGCCTTTTTGGCCTTCTTGCTTTTTTTCTTCTTCGCTTTCGCCATCGTGGTCCTCCTGTTGCCGCCGAACAATGGTCGATCGGGCGTTTTCAGCCGTCACTTCCGGACGAAAGCTCAGCCTTTGAAAGCTCAAACTTGCGCGTTCAATGCCGGCCGCGACCCGCCCGTAGCCCAATCGAGAAGCTCAATCGTGTGTACGACCGGAACTGACGTGCCACTGGCAATCTGCACCATGCAACCGATATTGCCCGCGGCAATCATGTCCGGCTTGACGCTCGCGATGTTGGCGACCTTGCGATCGCGCAACCGGCCCGCAAGCTCGGGCTGGAGAATGTTGTAGGTCCCCGCCGAACCGCAACACAAATGGCTCTCCGGCACATCTTTCACCACGAATCCATTCTTGGAAAGCAATTCTTTCGGAAGGCCCGTGATTTTCTGCCCATGCTGCAACGAACACGCAGAGTGATAGGCGACGACGATTTCATCGTGCGGCGCTGTGGTCGCGAGTTCGAGGCCGGCGACGTATTCGGTGATGTCCTTGGCGATCGCGGAGACCTTGGCCGCGTCGGCGGCGAACGCAGCGTCCTCGCGCAGCAGATAGCCGTAATCCTTGATCACGGTGCCGCAGCCGGAGGCCGTCACCAGGATGGCGTCGAGCCCCTCGCCGGCCGCTTCCTTCCGCCACGCCGCCACATTGGCGCGGGCTCGCGTCAAGGCGTCATGGTCGTCACCGAGATGACGGGTCAGCGCGCCACAGCACTGCTCGTCCCGGACCAGGACAACCTCGATGCCGTGGCGGGTGAGAAGGCTGATGGCAGCCTGGTTGATGCGCGGCGCCAGCACCTGCTGGGCGCAGCCTTGCAGCAGAGCGACCCGGCCGCGCTTCTTGCCGAGCGCGGCGAACACGCTGCCGGCGCGGGGCCCCGGCGATGGCAGCCGGTTCGGCGCCAGCGCCAGCATCGCCTTGATGCGCTGGATCAACCCGGGCGTGGCCGAGGGCCGAGGCGTCGGCAGGAAGACGGCAAGCGGGCGGGCCAGCCGCGCCAGCACCATGCTCGCGCGAAAGCGCCGCGGGTCCGGCAGGACGAAGGCCAGCACCTGGCGCAACAACCGCTCAGTCAGCGGCCGCTGATAGCGCTGCTCGATCCGGACCCGGGCCTGGTCGACGAGATGCATGTAGTTCACCCCTGAGGGGCAGGTCGTCATGCAGGCGAGGCACGACAGGCAGCGGTCGACATGCTTGACCACCTCGGCGGTCGGCGCCTGGTCCTTTTCCAGCATCTCCTTGATCAGATAGATGCGGCCGCGCGGGCTATCGAGCTCGTCGCCGAGCAGCACATAGGTCGGGCAGGTTGCTGTGCAGAAGCCGCAATGGACGCAGGCGCGAAGGATCTTGTCGGCCTCCGCGATGTCGGGGTCGGCGAGCTGCGCCAGTGAGAATTCGGTCTTCATGTCGCAGCGCTCCGCGTCAACCGCCCCCGGTTGAGAATGGTCTTCGGATCGAAGCTGGCGCGCACCCGCTCGCTCAGCGCGGCAATGCCAGGCGCTTGCGGATGGAAGACATCGACATCACGCCTGACGCCCTCGGTCGCCCGGATCAGCGTGGCATGTCCTCCGAACGCGTTGGTGCGCTGGCGCACGGCCGGGGCATGCGCGTCCGGCTTCGGCGGCAACGCCGCCCAGATCAGCCCGCCGCCCCAATCGTAGATCACGTCGCCGCCGGTCTCACGGGCCAATTGGGTGCCGAGCGCTGCCCCTGATGCCGGCGGACAGACGATCCGCCAGACCGGCCAGGCGCCAAGCGCACCGCTTGCCGCGAACGGCAGGACGTCGCGGATCGTGGCCCACAGCGCCGCGGACGCCACGTCCTCGATCAGCGTCGCAGTTCCGAACGGCGCCAGCAATTCGCGCAAGGAGCCTGCGCGGTGCGCGGCAGAGGCCGTGATGCCCTCGAGCCGCAGCACGGTCAGCGCCTCGTCCTGGCCCCCGATGTCGCCAAGTCCTTCCGACTTGGCCCGAAAGGCCGATTTCGGCAGATGCGCGGCACCGGAAACGTCGAAGGGCGAGCCGAGTGCCGCCGTCATGGCCTTGTTGGCCCCGGGGTCGTCGAGCCCGTGCAGCACCAACGTCCGCTCGGCCTCGGGCTTGGGCATCACTTTGAGCGTGACCTCCGTCATCACCGACAGCGTGCCCCAGGATCCGGCGAGAAGCTTGCAGAGGTCGTAGCCTGTGACGTTCTTCACCACCTTGCCGCCGGTCTTGAAGCTGTCGCCGAAACCGGAGACGGCGTGCGCCCCGAGCAGGTGATCGCGCGCCCCGCCCGCCCTGATCCGCCGCGGACCAGCGAGCCCGGCGGCGATCATGCCGCCGATGGTTCCGAGCGCCGGCGTGCCGAGCAACGGCGCCGTGTCCATCGGCTCGAAGGCGAATTGCTGGTTCTTGGCATCGATCAGCGACAGCACGTCGGCCAGCGGCGCACCGGCCTGGAGCGTGACGATCAGCTCGTTGGGCTCGTAGGAGGTGACGGCATTGAGCGCCGAGACGTCGAGCACGGCATTGGTCGCCATCGCGTGGCCGATGCCGCGCTTGGAGCCATGACCGATGATCTCGAGCGGCTGCTCGTTGGCGATCGCCGCGCGCACCACTTCTTCGACGTCTTTGGCGTCTCTGACCTTCAGCGTATCCACGGGAAGAGGCCGTAACGAAATTCGCGCCGGAAATCAAATCTGGCAAGCCTTGAGCATCGCCCAGCCCGGCAATCTCTGGTGCAACGCGAAAGAGCGGCGGCCACGCGCTCCCCCTGCTGGGCAGACGTCAGCGCACGCCATACGACTGTCGTCAGGGGCGATTGCGGACGATTAGGGTTGCCTGCTCTCTGAGTGAGGACTCCAATAGGAACGGACGCAAGCACTCGCATTTGACATGCATTCGGCGCGCCGGCGCGAAGCGAGCGAAATGGGCGGGGCGATCTACGGCTCTTGTCAGGCGCGTCACAATCACCACGAAGAGGAGGCTTGCCATGAACGTGGAGCGAGTTCGTATCTCCCGACGGCAATCCGTTGCCGGTTTGTCGGTCCTTGGCCTGAGTGGGCTGTTGATCCCCACAGCCCATGCGCAGCACAAAGCACAACAGAAGCACCAGGAAACCACTGGGGTGGGAATACATGCCGCCGAAGTGAAGGATGAGGACATCTTTCAGTTCGCGCTGAACCTGGAATACATGGAGGCTGAGTTTTATCTGCGTGCCACGACCGGCAAGGGGATCGACGATTCTGACGCTGGACCCGACGCCGCGAGGGTCGCTGGCGGACACGAAGCCAAGTTCGACAGGAAGGAAATCCGCGAGTTTGTCGAGGAGCTGGCTGAAAACGAGCTTGCCCACGTGCGCTTCTATCGCAAGACGCTGGGCAGGATGGCGGTATCGCGCCCGGCCATCGATTTCGATGCGGGCTTCAAGGCAGCCGCCCAGGCCGCTGGTCTGCCCGCCGACTTCGATCCGTTTGCCGATGACATGAGTGTCTTGCTGGGCGGCATGCTGTTTGAGGATGTCGGCGTGACGGCATATGCCGGGGCAGCGCCGTTGCTCAAGAGCAAGGAGTTCGTCGAGGCTGCGGCGGGCATTCTGGCCGTCGAGGCGTACCACATGGGCATGGCGCGCTCGCAGCTCTATTTGATGGGTGAAAAGGCCTGGAATGCGGCCAACGCCATCTCCGACGCCCGGGACCAGGTCGACGGTGGTCAGGACAAGGACCAGGGCATCCGGATGAACGGCAAAGCCAATGTCGTTCCGTCAACGCCCGATGCCATTGCCTTCCGCCGCACGCCGCAGGAGGTGCTGCATATCGTCTATCTGACCGAGAAGCAGGGTGTCAGCAAAGGCGGGTTCTATCCGAACGGAATGAACGGCGTGCTCAAATCCACCTGAGTTCTCGGCCGAATGGGAGCCGGATCGGCCGTCGTGCCGGCGGCCGAAACGCGCCTGCGCACGATCATTGGGTAGGTCGCTCTTGATGCTGTCGTAATCTTGTTTGGGTGGCTCGCCCCACCCGGACGAGATCATCGTCGGTACGTCGAGCAAGCAAGAACCGTAGCGACGCAATCTCTCGGCGCCCACAGCTCGACTCCGCGTTCTGCATCAACCGTCGCGATCATCGGCACTGCTTTCGGCGAATCGGCGCGAGGCGCACATCGGGCGTTTGCTGACCTGCGATAATAGATTGATGAACAGGCGTTCATGGAACTGCGCAGTTTCCAACTCGTTGATCAAAGTTATTCGTTGAGAGGAGGAATGAAGATGAAGAGGATGATAATTGCACTTTCTGCCATCGCCCTCATCGGCACTGCGCCGGCTGTCTTTGCCCAAGGCGTATCAAGCAAGACGCCGGGCCACGAGATGCAAACCAAGGGCTCCAAGGCAGGCCATCCGGGAGCATCCGGCTACGCTCCGGGACATAAGAAGCAGGCCATGGGTTCTAAGAAAGGTCATCCCGGCGCTTCTGGCTACGCTCCTGGCCAAACCACGGGCGCGAACACGAAACGTAGCTACTGACGGCCATCTCGCAATTGCCAATAGGCCAATGACAGGAGCCGCCGCGGTCTCAACCCGGCGGCTCTTTGTGTGAGCGATCCCAAGGCGACGACGAGGGTTGCGAACGTGGGCGGCCACCCCGGAGCGTGGCACCTTCCCTCGTCCTGAGCAGCTTGCGCAGCAAGCGTCTCGAAGGACGAGATCCGCGCTGCAACCGCCGGGCCTTCATAGGCGAGACGACAGCTTCGCGGTCTCCCATGAGGATGTGGAGTGTACCTCGGGCCTCAGCTCCTGCGACATCCGCACTTCGATCATGATCGAACCATCTTCACCCGAGACTTGGCTACTGGTCGCATGGTCTTCGTCAAAACGGAGCTCCATCATGGACGAACAGGCAATGAACCAACAGGCCATCCATCAGGCCGTCGGCGGCGGCGGTTTGCTGGTTGTGGCGCAATGGGAAGCGAAGGCTGAAGAAGCCGATCGGGTTGCCGAGATCCTGCGCAGCTTCCTGCCACAGGCTCAAAGCGAACCCGGCGTAAAACTATTCCTGATCAGCCGCGCCAAGGACAATCCGGCCCAGTTCCTGTTCTACGAGCTATTCCGCGACGAGGCCGCATTCAAGGCGCATCAGGACAGCGCACATTTTAAGACCCATATCGCCGGTCAAGCCCTACCTCTGCTGACCAGGCGCGAACGCACGCAATATGCGCTGATGTAGACCCGCGGCAGCATCAGGAAAGCCGAATGGTGTAGCCTCGCTGCGCCGTTCGGCGCCGCGTCACGCCCCGTCATGCGTCCCCTGCCAATCGCCGCCACTCGCGCGATCGAGCTGAAACGTGACCGATCTTCGGGTGTGAATTGCGGCGAGGACTTCTCCCGATAGCGTCGACATAGACAGCCCAGGATGAGGAATATCCGACATTGCGAGCCTAGAACCGCGGGATATCCGGAAACGCCAGCTTGCCTGCGTGGACATGCATGCGACCGAGCTCGGCGCAGCGATGCAGGGTCGGAAACATCTTTCCGGGATTGAGCAGGCCCTGGGCGTCGAAGGCGCATTTGAGGCGCTGCTGCTGGTTGAGGTCGATCTCGCTGAACATGTCGGGCATCAGATCGCGCTTCTCGATGCCGACGCCGTGCTCGCCGGTGAGCACGCCGCCGAATTCGACGCAGGCGCGCAGGATGTCCGCACCGAACGCCTCCGCACGCTCGATCTCGCCAGGCTTATTGGCGTCGTAGAGGATCAGCGGATGCAGATTGCCATCGCCGGCATGGAACACATTGGCGCAGCCGAGCTGGTATTTTTCCGAGAGTTCGCGGATGCGCGCCAGCGCCTTCGGCAGCGCACCGCGCGGGATGGTGCCGTCCATGCAGAGATAATCGGGCGAGATGCGCCCGACCGCGGGGAACGCGGCTTTCCGGCCCGCCCAGAACAGATTGCGCTCGGCCTCGGAATTGGAGATCTGGCAGGTGGTGGAGCCGCAGCCATTCGCGATCGCCTCGACGCGCGTGATCAGCTCGTCGACCTCGATCTTGGGACCGTCGAGTTCGATGATGAGCAGCGCCTCGACGTCGAGCGGATAGCCGGCGTGGACGAAGGCTTCGGCCGCGTGGATCGCGGGCTTGTCCATCATCTCCATGCCCCCAGGGATGATGCCGGCGCCGATGATGCGTGCCACGCATTCGCCGGCGGCTTCGACTTCTGCGAAGCCGACCATCAGCGCGCGCGCGGTCTCCGGCTTTTGCAGGATGCGCACGGTGATCTCGGTGATGACCCCGAGCAGGCCCTCGGAACCGGTGATGACTCCCATCAAGTCGTAGCCGGGGTTCTCCGCCGACTTGCCGCCGATGCGCAGGATCTCGCCGCTCATCAGCACGATCTCGCAACCGAGCACGTTGTTGGTGGTCATGCCGTATTTCAGGCAATGCACGCCGCCGGAATTTTCCGCGACGTTGCCGCCGATCGAGCAGGCGATCTGCGAGGACGGGTCGGGCGCGTAATAGAATCCGGCATGCGCGACCGCCTGACTGATGGCGAGATTGGTGACGCCGGGCTCGGTCACGACGACGCGGTTCTCGAAATCGATCTCGCGGATGCGCTTGAACTTGCCGAGCCCGAGCAGCACGCCATCCTCGAGCGGCAGGGCGCCGCCGGATAGCGAGGTACCGGACCCCCGCGGCACGACCTTGATGCCCTGCCCTGCACAATACTTCAGGACCAGCGAGACCTGCTCGGTGGTGTCGGGCAGCACCACGACCATCGGCGGCTGCCGATAGGCCGTCAATCCGTCGGATTCATAGGCTCGCATCTCGGCGGCGCTGTCGATCACACCCTCGCCAGGCACGATTGCGCGCAGCGCGGCAACGATGTCCGCGCGGCGCGCGAGCACGGCCTGGTCGCTCGCAGGCATCATGATAGCCATATCAAATCCTTCATGGCATTTCCTTTCCGGCCCAGGCCGCCTGATCAATTTGTTGCGGCAAATCAACCACGTCCGCGGATGTTTGGGTAGGCCATCCGAAAGTCGGACAACGATCTTTCCGCGACTTCGCTCTGGGACAAGTAGGAAATCGTGAAACCTGTCATGGTCTGGCGGCTTGTCCAAGCCGGGCAGGCCTGCCAAAACCGGCACGTCCGACCATTGCCGCTCAGGCAAGAGACTGACTAGACCCACCAGGGAAGAGACGAAGAGCACCCGATGACAAAACTGACCTTTGGCGCACTGACGACCCTCACCGTGATTGCCACCGCACCCGCCGCGATGGCGCAGGATGTCGCGGCCGGCAAGACGTCGTTCAACAAATGCCTGGCCTGCCACGCGATCGGCGAAGGCGCCAAGAACAAGGTCGGCCCCGAGCTCAACGGCCTCAACGGCCGCAAGTCGGGCACCGCTCCCGATTATAACTACACGGATGCGAACAAGAATTCCGGCATCACCTGGGACGAGGCGACGTTCAAGGAATACATCAAGGATCCCAAGGCCAAGATCCCCGGCACCAAGATGGCCTTCGCCGGCATCAAGAACGAGACCGAGATCAACAATCTCTGGGCCTTCATTTCCCAATTCGACAAGGACGGGAAGATCAAGCAGTAAACGCGGAAAAGGCGGCCGCTAATCGGCGGCCGCCTGCGCCGGCACGATCTTGCCGATCATCGCCTCGATCTCCGCCTTCACGAGATCCGGCACGGCGTTCTGCACCATGTGGCCGAGATCGGGCAGCACGATCAACTTCGCATTCGGCACGGTGGCAGCGAGCGGGCGCGCGTGGATGCCGGTCGAGACGGTCTTGTCGGGCTCGCCGGCGATGATCGTGACCGGCGCCGATATCTCGCCGTAACGCGCGACTTGCCCGGCCACTGCTTCCTTCAGCGTCACCAGGTCAAAGGCATTGGCGATGAACTCGCGCGGACGCAGCAGCAGCGGCGTCGCGGAATCCTTGACGAAGCCGTCCGGCATGACTTGGGGCAGGAAGACGTTGCGCGCACCGGATTCGGTGAGGACGTAGCCGAGCGGCAGCGTGATCGTGTAGGCGAGCAGCGGACCGACCACGGGCGTTGCGATGATCTCGTTGTAGCGGCCGACGCCGCCGCGCCAGGGATGAGTGACGGGCGCGAGCATCACGAGGCCGGCAACGCGGTGGGGGTGATCGAGCGCGATCCGCGCGCCGAGGGCGCCGCTCCAGGAATGCACCACGAACACCGCGCGATCGATCCCGAGCCTATGAAGCGCTTCATCGATCATCCGCGCCTGGATCTGCGGCGTCGAATCCTGCCGCCGCAGGCGCGTGCTCCAGCCGTGGCCGGGGCGATCGATCAGAATGACGCGATGATCCCTGGCGAGGAGATCGCCGAGCGGCCGTCGCATCGCTTCGAGATTGGAGCTCGCGCCGTGCAGCATCACGATCGGCAGGCCAGCGTCGCGCGGGCCGAGATCGAGGACGTGAAGCACAGCGCCGTCGACCTCGATCATCCGGCCCTGCGCCGGAAAGGCGCGCTGCACGACGACGATTCCAGCCTGCGTGACCAGCGCCAGCAGAACCAGCGCCGTCACGATTGACATCACGATCATCGAGAGAATCCGGGCGATCGTGGGCACAGGGCAGTTACGAGTCTTGGCACACGGCAGTTTCGCTCAGCCGGCATCAAGGCTTCCACCGGAAATGGTGGGCTGTGGATATGTCCACAATTGGGGAGCGTAAAAACTCAATGGAATCAACAATATTCCTTGGCGACACGGACGCCTCGGCCCAGCTTCATGCAGTCGTCATCGCGGAATCCATATAATCGCCATGGTCGGTTCGGCCATCTAGGCGCGGGTGGGCGCCGATCCTCCTCGCAACCTCGGGGATGCGGGAAAGACCGGCAGGATGTTTCCTGGTTGAACCGGAGGATTTTCGATGAGCTTCAGATCGAATGACACTGCGATCGATGAGATCGTCGCGAGCTGTAACGGCGACCTGCGCGGTGCCGTGCGGGCGCTGCTCCTGATCAACGAGCATCTCGAAGCGGAGCTTGCAAAGGCTTACGCTGCAGCCGCCGATCGCGGCCTCTCCGAGCGCGGCGGCAGCGTCCTGCATTGAGTGCAGGCTAGTTCGACCCGTCCTCGTCCTTTTCCTCGTCCGGCGTGAGCGCGGGACAGGCGCGGATCGTTGAACGCGCAACCTTGGCGTCGGCCTTGGATTTGTAGGGGCCGTCACCGAACCAGATATCGCCGATGATCACGGGATTGCTGGTCACGATGTTGCATTTGCCGGTGGCGCGGTTGCCGACCACCCAGAACAATCCGTCGGCGAGGCTCGCCGTGCCCGACGCGAGCAGCAAGCTACCCGCAAAGATCAAACGCTTCATGGCTTTGCTCCTGCCCTGCAGGTAGGCCCGCGGCGGCCCCGGCAATAGCCCTCACGATGCGACGCCTGCGATCGTGGTTAATCCGCGCCGGCCGCGATCGCTAGAAGCTAGATGTCGCGGCCTTCGACCTTCTCGGTCAGGGCCTTGACCTGGTCGGGAATCTTCTCGAGGTGCGGATTGACGGCGAGTGCCTTGCGGTAGGCGTCCAGCGCGCGCTTCTCGTCACCAACCTCCTGCATAATCATGCCGAGCCCGGCGAGCGCACCGAAATGGCGCGGTTCGCGGATCAGCACTTGCTGGATGTCGGCGAGCGAGCGGCCGTAATCGTTCTGCATGTAATAGAGCGTGGCGCGCCGGTTCCACGCCTCGATGTAGTCGGGCCTGAGCTTGATGACCGAATCCAGCAGCTTGATCGCGACCTCGATCTTCTGCGCGTCGACCGCGGTCTTGGCGCGCGACATCAACAGTGCCGCGGTGTCGCTCGGGGTCTGGAGCCAGATCGCCCAGATCCGCGCCTCGACATGCTTGGCGCTGGCCTCATCGGGCGCCGCCTTCAGCGCGCCGAACAGGAAATCGAGATTCTTGGTGCGGTCGACCTTGGGCAGCTTGGCCGGCGCTTCCGGCAGCTTCTTCTGCTTGCCGGGCGGGGGCGGCGGCTCAATCTGCTGTGCTCGCGCCGGGGCGAAGCCGGCGGTTCCCAGGACAAGGGCCAGACACAGCGTAAGCGCGAAAGGGAATCTCACTGCCATGGTGAAAGTCTAAACGCGTAAAGCCGCCCTTGCAAAGCAAAGGCGGCGTCAAACTCGTGTGAGACCGGGTCTTGCGGGACGCGCGCGGCGTCCGGCAGGGCGAGATCAGCCCTGGCGCGCCTTGAAGCGGCGCTGCACCTTGTTGATCACATAGACCCGGCCCTTGCGGCGGACCAGGCGGTTGGCGCGATGGCGACCGCGCAGCGATTTCAGCGAGTTACGGACCTTCATGGCAGAATCCTGAACGTTCGAAAGGCCGTGTTCGGCACTACCGTTTCGGCACGCGCGAATGTGGCAAAATGAGATTTTTCCCGCTGGCAGACCGACCGCCCGGGACGGGGCGGTTCTTAAGGCATGGCGGGCGGTGATGTCAATGTTAACGGCCCCGTTCCGAACCAGCAAATTCGTGAAAACAACCCCATGCACAGTAGAAACGGCCGGATCGGCTCGATCTGCCAATCGATAACCTGCGGCTTTGCCTTGCAAAATTCGTTATATCATATAATCAATTCGGCAACCCGCCGGGAGGAAAACCATGCCGAAGCTGAAGCTGCCCAACATCGACGATGTCGTCGCCATCGACATCCACACCCATGCCGAGGAGCCCTGCGGCTGCCATGCTGACGACGGCTATGACGATTTCCAGGCGCAGATGGCGGAGTATTTCAAGTCGCCAAACAAGCATCCGCCGACAGTGCCGGAGACCGCGGCGTACTACCGCGCCAAGAACATCGCCGCCGTGATCTTCCCAGTCGACGCCGAGCGCGAGACGGGCTTCCGCCGTTACAACAATTACGAGATGCTGGAGGTCGCCTCCGACCACCTCGACGTCCTCATCCCCTTCGTCTCCATCGACCCGCACAAGGGCAAGCTGGGCGTCCGCGAGGCGCGCAAGCTGATCGAGGAATACGGCGTACGCGGCTTCAAATTCCACCCGACCATGCAGGGCTTCTACGCCAATGACCGCATGGCCTATCCACTCTATGAAGAGATCAACAATGGCGGCGCCATCGCGCTGTTCCACACCGGCCAGACCGGCGTCGGCTCCGGCATGCCCGGCGGCATGGGCATGCGGCTGAAATACTCCAACCCGATGTACATGGACGATGTCGCGGCCGATTTCCCCGACCTCAAGATCATTCTCGCCCACCCCTCCTTCCCCTGGCAGGAGGAGGCACTGTCGGTCGCAACCCACAAGCCGAACGTCTACATCGACCTTTCGGGCTGGTCGCCGAAATATTTCCCGCCGATCCTGGTGCGCTACATCAACTCGATTCTCCAGGACAAGATGCTGTTCGGCTCGGACTGGCCGGTGATCACGCCGGATCGCTGGCTGTCGGATTTTGCCAAGATCGACATCCGCGACGAGATCCGGCCCAAGGTGCTCAAGGCCAACGCGCGCAAGCTGCTGGGAATCTAGACGCGCTCATGGATCGGTGGAGTCTGGCTGATTTTCGTGGGCGCAACGGATACTGCGCCAACGGAAGCTGCCTCCGGTCACATCGTCCGCGCCAAATCACGGTGTAACTCCCGGTTCTCTAGTGGCTTCGGCGCGCAGCTTCTCAACTGCACGCAGGAACTCCCCTTCGGTGGTATCAGCCTGATCGACTTCGGAACGCATTCACGCCAGATGCGCTTCGCTTCGTTGAAATATTGCAGCGTTCGCCTCGCAACCCGATCGAATTCCTCGCACACTCTTGGCCGCGCAACAGCGCCCGATCCGAATTTCCTGCTTGGATCGATATCACGGGGCCCGCTATAGTCCTGCGGCTGCATCGAGCCCGGAGGACGGTCAATTGCCCCTCAAAGCCGTCGTCTTCGACGCCTACGGAACGCTCTACGATATCCAGTCGGTCGCTGAGATCACCGAGGATGCATTTCCAGGCTATGGCGGGATCATCACGCAGATCTGGCGCATCAAGCAGCTCGAATATACCTGGTTGCGCTCGCTGATGCGGCGCTACCAGGATTTTTCGGCGGTCACGCGCGACTCCCTGGCCTATACGTTGCGCGTGCTCGGGCTCGCTTATGACAGCGAGGCGTTCGAGCGCGTGATCGAGAAATATCTGCATCTTGAGCTCTATCCGGATGCGATCGATGCGCTCACCGCGCTGAAGCCGCGCAAGCTCGCGGTCCTCTCCAATGGCAGCCCGCACATGCTGAACGCGTTGGTGCGGAATACCGGCCTCGATCGCCTGCTCGATGCCACCATCAGCGTCGACGCCAAGAATATCTTCAAGCCGAGCCCGGAGGCCTATGGCCTCATCGGCGAGGTGCTGGGCACCAAGCCGAACGAGGTTCTGTTCGTCTCCTCCAATCCCTGGGACGCCGCCGGCGCGAAATCATTCGGATTGAAGGTTGCCTGGATCGAGCGGGTGGCACCCGAAGCCATGGCGCTGGCTTGCGTCGAGACCGAACTCATGGCACCGCTGACGATGTTCAAGGCGATCCGCACCCAGATGGACGAGCTCGGCTTCGCGCCGGATCATCGTGTCCGCGCGCTCTCCGAGCTGCCAAGCATCGCTTAGGGATCGCTAGCTGCCATGAGTTCGAGTGAACTGCTGGAATGAGCTGTTTGGAATGAGCCTGCAATCCGTTCGCGATTTCTTCGCCGAGAAAGCCCCCGACATTACCGTCATCGAATCCCCGATCAGCTCCGCCACGGTGACGCTGGCGGCCGAAGCCTATGGCGTCGAGCCGGGGCGCATCGCCAAGACGCTCTCGTTGCGCGTCGGCGAGCGCGTGATCCTGATCGTCGCTGCCGGCACATCGCGCATGGACAACAAGAAGGTGAAGGCGCAGTTCGGGGGCAAGCCGAAAATGCTGGGACCGGAGGAGGTCGCCGAGATCACCGGCCACGAGGTCGGCGGCGTGTGCCCGTTCGGCCTGAAGGCACCGCTGCCGATCTATTGCGACGTCTCGCTGAAAGCGTTCGACGTCGTGGTGCCAGCCGCGGGCTCGACCCACAGTGCCGTGCGCATCACCCCTGACCGGATGGCCGAGTTGGTCGCGGCCGAATGGGTCGACGTCTGCGAAATCAGGCGCGACTAGAGCCTTATCGGTTCTGATCGAATCAGAACCGAACCTCTCCGCGCGACCGGGTATCCACGTCGCGCGAAAGCACTTTAATCGTCATCGTAGGGTCGGGGCTGAGCCCCGGGCGGAGCCGCATTATAGCGCGGCGGCGGCGGCGCGGCGCGGTTGCGCGGGACCGGCTGCTGCGGCTGGGCCTGATTGTTCGACTGGAACACCGCACGGCACCCGCTGGAGAGTTGCGGCGTGTTCTGCTGCAAGCAGGCCACGATGCGGTTCACGTCGGGAATCTGATCGCTGCACAGACGCCACACATCAGGCGTGCAGGCCATCTGCTGTTCCATCGTGCCGCGGTATTCTTGCGCAGATGCCGCGCTCTGCGCGACGATGCCGCTGATCGCGAGCGCCACACCCAGCGCAATCCGCTCTGTTCGCATGTCCCGATCCTTCCCGAATCCGTCAAAACCTCCTCAATCAATGAGGCGGGGGAAGGTTCTGGACCAACAACAAAATGTGAAAGCGCGTCTGGAACCTACTCGACCTTGCCGATCTTCTTCACCGCCGCGATCAGCCGCGCGCTGTCGGCCGCGACGAATTGCGCGAAGGCCGGGGCATCCTGATAGGCCACGAGGCTGCCCGAGGCCTCGAACGATTTGAGCACGTCCGGACTCGTCATCACCTGCGCCATCGCCTCGCGCAGACGGGTCGCGATCGCGGCCGGCAGCGCGCTCTGCGCGAACAGGCCGGCCCAGATGTACATCTCGACATCCCTGTAGCCGAGTTCCTGAAAGGTCGGCACGTCGGGGAAGCTCGCGATGCGCTGCGCGCCGCAATTGCCGAGCACGCGCAGCTTGCCGCCGTCGACCTGCGGCTTCAGCGTGCCGGGTGCCGCGGCGATCGCCTGCACGGTACCACTGAGGATGGCGGTCAGTGCGGGACCTGCGCCGCGGAACGGCACATGCAGCAGCTTGATGCCGGCGCTGCTTGCGAACATCTCCATCGCCACGTGCAGCGTGCCGTAGGGCCCGGACGAGCCATAGGTGATCTGGCCCGGTCGCCTCTTCGCGTCCTCGACGAAATCCTGCGCCGTCTTCCACGGTGCCGAGGCTGGCACCGCGAGCAGCGTGGGATCGGCGAGCACGCGCGCGATCGGCATGAACTGCGAGACTTCGTACGCAACAGGACGCTCGAACAGGCGGTCGGCTTCGGGGAGCACCGCGAGCGAGGACAGTGTCATCAGCAGCGTGTAGCCGTCGGGCTCGGCGCGCGCGGCCGCGGCATTGCCCACCGATCCGCCGCCACCGCCGGCGCGGTTGTCGACGATCACGGGCTTGCCGAGAATCCGCTCCAGCGCCTGGCACCGGACGCGCCGCCAGATCGGCCTGTCCGCCAGCGGGAAACGGCACGATCATGGTGATGTTGCGGGCTGGATAGGTTTGAGCAAAGGCATTGTCAGGTAACCCAGCGCGCAACAACGGCAGTGCAGCAGCGGCGCGCAGGACGTCGCGTCGGTCCATGGCAGGTCCCTCCCCTCATTTTCTTGTTCGCTCGCCAGCCTAACGTCGCGATCGGCAAGAACAAGATGTTTACGAAGCATTAGCCATGTTCGACTGGGTCCGGAACGCATGCCTGAGGCCTCCGTTTTCATTCCAAGGAGTGTGCCATGGGAAAACTCGCGACCATCGACGTCGCCTTGGACGAGATGCTGGTGAATCTCGCCGCGATCGTGTTGCGACTTTCAACGCCCGAAATGACGCGAACGCCGGAAGCGCGACGCGCACTGGCGCAATCTGTCCATCAATATGCGGTTTGCGCGAGACGCTCGAGCGACCCGCGTGTTCACGAATTGAAGTCCCAGCTGGAAGGGACACTGAAGCCGAGCTTGCGGATTGTCGCGATCGACGGCGTGAAGTTGCCTTCGTTTTAACCCGTCATTGCTGTGCATGTTCACTAATTCGCTGATTGGATCGCTCCAGCGGAGGACGATCCGATGCGCGACAACAGCTATGACCGGACGATTGAGCGCAA